>JABDLW010000194.1 GCA_013001805.1 Saprospiraceae bacterium
GACATGTCCTGGTAAACAGGGTAATTCTGCGACTTTATCTTCATACTAGTTCTCGAGGTTTGATAATGACCCTGGCCCAATTTCCACTACAAATTGTTGTCTTTCCCAATGAAGTCATTCCTTTGCACATTTTCGAACCCCGATACCGGCAGTTGATTTCGGATTGTCAGACTGAAGAGATAGCATTTGGAATCACTCCGGTTATTGATGGTCAAAGAAAAGATATCGGAACAAAAATGCATTTAGCGTCCGTAACTAAAAAATATGCTGACGGCAGAATCGATATCAAAGCCCAGGCAAGCAGCACCTACCTGGTAGCAAACTTCATGGATGTAATTCCGGAAAAGCTCTACAGTGCTGCTGAAGTCAGTCCAAGAACGGTAATTGATAATCGCGACACTGCGGCTTCACAGAATATCAATCGGTTAATGCAGGAACTCTATGTGATCATGCGCATTCCCCGAAAGCGAACGCCAACGGATTTTGCTTTGCATGAGGTCGTACATAAAATCGGTTTCACCCTCGAAGAAGAGTATACTGTACTATCATCAGAGGACTTTCTTTCCCAGCAGAAAGCGGTAATCAAGCAACTTGAAAAAATTTTACCCCGTGTCCGGGAAATGGAGGAGATCAGGAAGAGAATTGAACTCAATGGCGATCCGCGCTATATCATCCCACCTAAATAGTTTTTATGCATTTGATGTATCAAAAGTATGCTGCCCTTTTAACTGACTATTGTTTGGAGATAAAACCTGGAGATCGTCTATTGATCCAAAGTACTACTCTGGCAGAAACATTGGTTCGTGAGGTCTACCGTCACGCTATGCGGAGGGGCGCAATGGTTCTTACGGATCTGGAGTGGCGTGAACAGCATAATATCTTTTACAAAGAGGCAAGTTCTAATCAACTCCAGTGGTTATCTCCATTGAATGAATATGTCTTCAATGATTTTGAAGCCTTCTTATATATCCGTGCACCATACAACTTACGTGAAAACCAAAATCGTAGCCACGACAAACTTAAGCTAAGAAGTGAAGCTACTGAGTACATAGATCAAGTTTACCGGAAACGTACCGCAACCGGGGAACTAAAGCGATGCCTCTGTCAATTCCCCACTCAAGCGGCGGCACAGGAAGCCGGTATGTCTTTGGAGGACTTTGAAAACTTCGTCTTTAAGGCATGTCATCTTTACGATGCCGATCCACAGGCCAGCTGGCTTAAAGTGAGGGGCGAGCAACAAAAAATTGTTGATTTCCTTGACGCGGTGGACAAGATCACTTACCGGAACAAAAATACTGACCTCACTTTCAGCGTAAAAGGTAGAATCTGGATGAATTCTGACGGACAGACGAATATGCCTTCCGGAGAGGTCTACACGGCACCGCTTGAAGACTCGGTGAATGGGCACATATATTTTGACTTCCCTTCAGTATTCAGAGGTCATCCGGTACAGGGAATCAGGTTAACCGTAGAAAATGGCCAAATTATACGTTGGGATGCCGATACAGGTCGGGAATTGTTGGATCAAATCTTCAAAATAGACGGTGCCCGGAGATTCGGTGAGGTCGCAATCGGAACAAACTATCAGATTCAGCGTCCTACAAGAAATATCCTTTTTGATGAAAAGATTGGAGGTACCGTGCATATGGCTATTGGTCAGGCATACCTGCAGACAGGAGGCAAGAATAAATCATCCGTCCATTGGGACATGATTGCTGACATGAAGTCGGGCGGAGAAATTTGGGCCGATGGTCAAAAGATCTACCAGGATGGTCAATTTCTGATCTGAGATCAAAGAGAAGTCACTCTATGTAGTAGTCAATACTGGTGACAACGCGTGCGATCTTATCCCGGTAGAACTCTTCTGATTCGTTTACCCGGTTTGAGGGTATCAATGAAATAATACCTTGACTGGCCCGCTTTATGCCACCTACTTCTGCTCCTGAGTTTTCAGCAAATTCTTCTGCAGAACGCAAAGCTGCCTTGGTAGCCTCGGCCAGGAGATCTGGTTTTATCTCGTTGATTGCCGTAAAAAAATACCGGGGCCGGGTTAACCATCGATCCCCACTAAGTGATACTCCCCGGTCAATCAATTGATTTACCTCACCGGAACTACGGTCCAGCAGATCGACTTTAGTGGTTGATACTGACACTTGCAAATTTGCCGTATACCGGGCTTGCGCCTGACCATAAATATTCTCCAGCATACTCAATTCCGCTACTTTTACTTCAGAATCGTCGAAACCCTTTTGGGCCAACCACTCCCGGATTTTACTCAGTTGGTCGTTGATATTGTCCTTTAAGAGATCGATATTGTTGTTTGCATGTGATGCACCAATGATCCAGGAGCCCTGATCGGCTTTGACCTCTTTTTCTGCAAGCCCTTTTACAGATACGTATTGCGCTGATTTTCGGGCATCTAATATATGGCGTCCAAAAATATACATTCCAATGACGAAAAATATACCCAAAACTATCGAAGCTGGCATGTAATTTGTCTTCATAGCATTGTCTTTTATGACATTCTGAATAAATCAAAAGTAGCAAATTTTCTAACCCGTCTTTTGTTACTTTTTGTCAAAGTGGTTTACCACTGAGTCTTGAGTGAAACGATACCGTTAAACAGTGAATGATCAACCCGTGATCAGGAGCGTTTCCTGGGCACCAATGTAGATTTGGTTTGCCGCAAGCTCGATGTTATTTGAAAAATTTAAAATGCGATGGTCTGGTTTTACTATGACACCACCTATTCATAAAGATATTTTTGATCGGGATAACTATGGTTTTCTAAGGCTGCTTAAAGAAGCGGCCTTATTTTTTTTCCCGGTTCTACATCTCTCGCTAATTAAAAATGAAACATAAAAGCCTTAAAAGGACTTTCTAAAGATATTTTTGATCGGGATAACTATGGTTTTCTAAGGCTGCTTAAAGAAGCAGCCTTATTTTTTTTGCTCGGTCTGCATCTCGCACTAATTAAAATGAAACGCAAAAGTCTTAAAATGATTTCCGGGGATTTCTTTGATCGGGAATTCTGTGAGACTTTGTCCGCAATGCACCACATCAAGGCGGGCTCACCGTTGATTTAGGCTTGCAGGCTATTTACCTCAAGTCTTAATACTTTTTGATTTTCTCCAATTCTTTTGCAATTCCTTTACGTGTTATCTCTGATGCCTCTACTAAGGGCAATCTCACTTCGGGTGTACAAAAGCCCAATGAAGACAAACAGCTCTTTATTCCAACGGGATTTCCCTCGACATATAACCAATAATGCAGCTCAATGAGCTTTTGATGGATAACCAGTGCCTGAGAATAATTTCCTTCCCGGGCATAGCTAACCATCTCGGTAAAAAGTCCTGGGAATGCATTAGCAATGACCGATATTACACCATGTCCACCACATGCCATAAATGGTAAAGTAGTAGGATCGTCACCAGAAAGCATGATGAAGTCCGAATCCACTGACTTGGCCATCTTTGTGGCCTCGACCATGTCACCTGTGGCATCCTTCACACCACCTATCTTTTCATGCGTTTTTGCTAGTCGGACAATGGTATCGGTTTCAATTCGGGAAGCAGTGCGACTTGGCACGTTGTAAATAATGATGGGCACCGGACTCTTCCTGGCCAGCTCACTGTAATGTTCAAAGATTCCCCTCTGCGAAGGCTTATTGTAATAAGGGCTAACAGATAAAATAGCATCTACACCGTCGAAGTCGATCTTATCAAACTTGTCTAACAATACCTGTGTATTATTTCCCCCCAGATTACCCAATACCAGGGGTACTCGTCCACCATTGATCTCCTTGGTTTTTTCAATAATCATGATTTCCTCCATCGCCGTCAGAGTGGCTGTCTCGGCTGTCGTGCCCAGGC
>JABDLW010000196.1 GCA_013001805.1 Saprospiraceae bacterium
GTTCTTGATATTGCGGTAGATTATTACTGCATCTTGGAATTGATCCGCATCAACTTTTTGTGCTGCAAGATTTGCATAGATTTGAATGGCTAGATTAGGCGGAGCCTTTGGGAAGACGCTTAGAATCTGGGCCGCACCATTGACATAGTGATTCCGCAATTCTGTTTCTCCTCTCTCTCTCACCATACTGCCACACAAATTGTAGGCATCTGCCAGTTTAATTCGGGAGACCCCAGAAACCTGACGTAAATATTCAGTGGAACGAATTGCCATTTCTTCAGCACTGGGATTTTTGATTCGAGACCAGAATTTCGCATAATCGAGGCAAACACTTCCCAGCATCCCATGCTCTTCGGCACAACAAGTTTGCAAAATATCCAGGCTGCGCTCAAAGTACGACGCCGCCAGGCTGTCAGGTCCAAACTGGTTATAATATAAACCCCAGGTTGCTAAGGTGCCAGCTCGCTCAGGTGCCGCATTTGGATATTGCCCGGCTATCCGCTTGGCATGCCGCAGATACCGCCGTGCTTTTGTAGAATCATTCAGCTCAATGGCACTTCTGCCCAAACGATTTAAAATGGCCAAGGCCTTTCTTTCATCCTTGATACTTTCGGCCAACTCAAGAGCCTTAATAAATTCCTTCTGAGCTCCGGAAAAATTTTCAAATAACATCAAGGAATCACCAGACGCGATAAGGAGATCTGAAGTTTCAGTGGATGCAGCCGTCACCTGCGGATAACCGGGCAAGAAATTTCCATAAAGGAGCAGGATACCGAAGAAAACAATATGGCGGCGCATGAATCAGGACCTTTGGTCTGAGAGGATCACCTTCAAGTTCTTAAAATTTCCCCACAAATGCCATTGTTTATAATGTAATGGAGGCAGATGGTAAAGGCATGGCTGTGTTCACGGCGAAAAATGAAAAGAACCGTCTGGACAGATCGTAGTGGGAGGCTTGTCCGAAAAAACTGGGCTGATGGCAAACTAAAAGTTCGCGCCGGGACCGATAACGCTTTGATTTATAATTAAATATGGCTTACTTTGTATACTCGGGTGATCTTTACAGTGCAAGGCTAATGTTTTTCAAAAGTATATTTCAGGGAAACCTACAATTTGGCAACGAAAAAAGCTATCATAAAGTGATCAAGATGTTTGATCACCGGGTCGAGAATTACTATAAATCTGATGTACTTTTTAAGGTTGAGGACATTTTTAAGCAAGATAGTCTGGTCGTTCAGATACCCAGAACAGTAACCAACATTACCGAAAAGAACTGGAAAAACACCGTGGACCTCTTTCAGTATGTTGCTCAATTTGCCATAGCTGGAAATATTGGAGCATGGATGACAGAAGAAGGTAAAATCCTCAAATATGCGTGGATTGAACCGAAAGGAGACAAAGCTGTCGTGCAGAAATTTCTTAAGGGTCGATCGCTAATCAGTGAAAAAGGTAAGGAAAAGGAAGCAGAAGCTGCACTAAGTAAAGCGATCGAATTATACGATAGCCATGCCCAGGCTTACGAAAGACGGGGATACGTAAATTTCTTGCTAAAGAAACATCATGATGCCGAAAGAGACTTCACCAAATCTATAAAGCTTGACCCTAGTAATTCTCCTGCCTACTATGGCAGAGCCAAATTAAAAATACTGAAAGAAGACTGGGAAGGAGCTATTCAAGACCTTGAACTGGCAATAAAGACTTCGCTGGCTCTGCAAGATATTCATTGGTCTGCCAGAAGGCAAAAGGGTGAGTGTCATCAGAAACTCCAGCAATATGAGGAGGCCGAGTTCGAATTTCGATTTTTCAACAGGCGCACCTTTAAGGAGAAAAGTTATAATTATGCATTCATCCGGCAAACGCTATTCAATTATGGAAAGGTATTGCTTGAACTGGGAAAATTTAAAGAAGCACTTGAAGTATTTGAAAAGGTAATGAAAGCAAAAGTCACCCCAGATGGAATAACCGAAGCCGACATTCTCGTACAACGGGGTATTGCCAGAAAAAATGCGGGAAAGAATGGCTTTATTTCCGATTGGAATGCTGCCAAAAAGTTGGGATCCGCTCAGGCAGATCGGTTACTACAAACTACAGGGTAGAGCCAGGACCTACGTTTGGAAATATATGTTCTTTCGCCAATCTTTTTATACTAATTCATCTTATCTATAGGTTTCTCTTTAATAACTGATACAAGCATTGTTGGTTCCTAAGTGCATTTGGTATTTCATGATGACTCTCGGCTTGATTGCCCTGGATGCTTGTCTCACTTCAGCACAAGTAAATGCTCCGGGAAGAAAGAAAAATGCATTGAAATCATTTGCCGCGGGTGAAAAATCGGTAGGGGAGGGGAGTATTGACCTAGCGGAGAAACATTTTCTTAAAGCATACCGGGAAGAGCCGCAATGGTTAGAACCGCTGATTAAATTGGGTGCATTATATTTCGAGATTCAAGACTTTGAGCAAAGTGCAATTTATTTTGAGAAGGCTTTGCACATAGACAGCCTCAGTGAACCATTGATTTATTTCAAACTGGGTGAAATTGCAATGGCCAAAGAGAATCATCCCATAGTAATTGATCGATTTTCCCGGTTCTTAGGTTTCGATCGTATTAATAAATCTTTACGCGAAAAGGCTGAGAAATATGTGAGGGATGCAAACTTCCTTAATAGTGATCCTCCTC
>JABDLW010000208.1 GCA_013001805.1 Saprospiraceae bacterium
GTTTTATGACAGAGGGATGTTGTCTTGCACCGTCCGGAATTCTCGCTGAAGCGACTTCAACGTCCATGGCTACGGTCACGCTTGCTGGGATTGACTCAACGTTATCTTATCTCATAATCTATGGTGAAGCTACAGATACGATTGACTGGGATACCTTAAGTATCATGGCAGACTCCTTAGTGATATTGGATAGTCTGCTGCCTTGCACCTCCTATTTAATTTTTGCACAAGCCGAATGTGGCGATCAGGAGATTACGAGTACGGATACGATTGATCTGCTCACGCTTGGCTGTGGCACCTGCCTGGATTCTGTCTATTGCCCGCTGACAGTAAATGCAGTGGGTGACGAATGGATCGAGCGGGTGGTTTTAAATACTATTGATGTGACCTCGGGTTATAATGATGGCTATGGGGATCTCACGGGAAATGCAACTCAACTTAAACAAGGAAATTCCTATCAAATTTCTATCACACCCGGATTTCTTGACGATACGCTACCGGAGTATTACTATGGGTGGATTGATTATAATCAGAATGGTATTTTTGATCTTGAAGGGGAACAAGTTTTTGCCTCTGACACCGCTACCGCTGCCGAAATTTTCCGTGCCAGTCTCACAATTCCCCAGCAAGCACCTCTTGGCCTGACCAGACTAAGAGTGCTTATGCTTTTTGATCCGGTAGATGATACGGTATCCGGGTGCAACACGGTTTTAGACCTCGGCGAAGCAGAGGATTTTTGCGTGGAAATCATCATTGATTCACTCCTTTGCCCTAAGCCTGAGAACCTGGATACGATGGATTATCAGGGAACTTCAACTAATATCGTTTGGGAGCGGGTGGATTCTGCCATTGCATATATTATTCGCCATCGCAAAGTGGGTGACGAGGAATGGATGGAGGCGGTAGACACGGCAATTGTCTTTCCCTTGATGGAGCTGGAAGAGTGCTCCATGTATGAAGTACAGGTGCAGGCAGTTTGCCAGAGAGACACCAGCGGATATACCGAGAGTTTTGTCTTCTCAACATTCTGCAGTACAAGTGCCAGTGATCTGACGCTTGACATGTCTTTGCAGATGTTTCCGAACCCTTTTTCGGATGCGATCACTTTGCAAGTGGATGCGCTCAGTAGTCAGCAGGCCCAGGTTATTTTATACCAAATCGATGGAAGGATCTTACATCAAAAATCGATCGACATCAGAGAAGGAGAACAATCCTTTACTTTGCATAATCTGGGATATCTACCGCAGGGAATGTATCTCCTGGGGATCCAATCCAACCGGGGAAGTACCGTGCGTAAAATCCTGAAAAACTGATTATCAGCATGATTCAGCAACAGATCACAAGACTTTTGGGTCGTCCCAATTATCCCAGATTCGGGAAGACGAAAAAGCAAATTGTTTTTATCTCTAAATAATCTTCATTGACAGCAAGCACTGCATTGAACTAGAAAATATGTAAAGAAATGACAGCAATAAATTATTTCTTTACTTCTCCGTAGTTTTTGTTTTGTCCTGCTAATCCATTACATGAACCAACCAAACATTCTGACCGCATTAAAAGGCCTCGCGATGGGTATGGCCGAAGTAGTTCCCGGAGTTTCCGGAGGGACAATCGCGTTTATAACTAACATTTATGAACGCCTGATCGCAGACATAAAAACGATCTCCAAAATACCCGTCCATGTGTGGAAAAAGGACGGCTTTGGTGCTTTCTGGAAACACATTGATGGCACCTTTCTACTGGCACTTTTAGCTGGTATGTTGGTTGGCATTGTGATCGGCGTGCTTGGTATCACCTATTTGCTGGAACAAGTACCTTCACTTGTATGGGGTTTTTTCTTTGGATTGATCATAGCATCGGCTATTTACATTGCCAGAAAAATCAAGTCTTTTGGTCTTTATGAAATTATATTGTTGATTGCTGGCATTTGCATTGCCTATACCATTACGGTGATAAGTCCGGCCCAGGGCAGTCAAGCACTGGTTTTTGTATTTCTATCGGGAATGATTGCCATCTGCGCTTTGATTTTACCGGGCATTTCCGGAAGTTTTATTCTGCTGCTGCTGGGAATGTATACCATCATACTTCATTCGGCGAAAGATCTGCTGTCGAATTTTAATAGTAGTTCCTTCCTGTTAATTCTTGTTTTTCTCCTGGGCTGTTTAAGTGGTCTGGCACTATTTGCCAATCTTTTAGATTACCTTTTCAAAAAGTTTCACAATCCCACACTCGCCTTATTGACCGGATTCATGATCGGATCATTAAATCGCATTTGGCCCTGGCGAAACCCAGTACTTTGGCTGGATAAAACCTCCGGGCAGTACATTTCAATTTTAACACCAGGGGCGGATCCTGATTCATTTCACATTGTCAAGGAAATGAATGTTTTGCCCGCGAACTACGAAGGACAAGCATTGATATTTGGCGTAATCATCGCCTTTTTATCAGGATTGGCCATTGTCTGGCTGCTGGATCGATCGGATCGTTCGGCAAATTTTAAGGCTTAATCAAAGGTCGCGGTTGTCGAGTTCCTTTTCACTTAGTTTGTTCTCTCGGCACCCTTATGCTTTCCACTAACTCCTGAATATGTCGGGGAGGCGCCGCGGTGAAAGCACTCACAATAATGGCGACCACAAAATTAAAAATCATACCCAGCGTGCCCACCCCTTCCGGCGAGATACCCCACCAATACTGGTCGGTTGTGCCACCGCCATATTTAAAATATAAAATATAGGAGAGCGTAAATATAAGTCCCGTCAACATGCCAGCTACCGCTCCCTGCATATTCATCCGCTTGGAAAAAATACCTAAAACGATGGCAGGAAAGAATGAAGCGGCAGCCAGGCCAAAAGCGAAAGCAACGACCTGAGCGACAAATCCTGGCGGATGCATACCTGCATATGCGGCAACCATTATGGCGACGCTGATCGCGATTCTGGCTGCTTTTAATTCTCCCTTTTCACTAATTTCTGGTCGCAGCCATTTTTTTAATAAATCATGACTAATAGAGGTACTAATCACCAACAATAGTCCAGCGGCAGTTGACAATGCGGCTGCCAGGCCACCGGCTATTACCAGAGCCACAACCCAATTTGGTAGATCAGCAATGGAGGGATTTGCCAATACCATGATATCGGGATCAACTGAAAGCTCACTACCCTTCCAGCCCCGCTCCTGCTCAACCTGTTGCGAGAAAGCAATATTTTGATCATTGTAATACTGAATTTTTCCGTCACCATTTTTATCGGTAAAAGCCAGCAATCCAGTTTTTTCCCAATCACCAAACCAGGTCGGCATCTCACTATATTCTTTATCCTGCACCGTTTGAATTAAGTTGGTCCGGGCAAAGGCACCAATGGCCGGTGCCGTAGTATATAAAATGGCGATAAACAGTAATGCCCATCCTGCCGACCTCCGGGCATCTGACACTTTGGGAACTGTAAAAAACCGTACGATGACATGGGGTAATCCTGCCGTGCCCAACATTAAAGCTGCGGTCACAAAAAACAAGTCAACTTTACCGGTGTGCGACGTGGTGTATTCCTTGAATCCTAAATCCGTTAAGACTACATCCAATTTATCCAATAAATAAGTGCCATCACTCAATGTACCACCCAAACCAATTTGAGGAATTGGATTGCCGACCATATAAACGGAAATGAAAATGGCTGGCACCAGGTAGGCAAAGATGAGTACACAGTATTGAGCAACCTGCGTATAGGTTATCCCTTTCATTCCACCCAGGCTTGCGTAAAAAAAGACAATGGCTGCTCCTATGCCAACACCCCATTCAAAGGGAATATTCAAAAAGCCGGCAAAGGCAACTCCCACACCTTTCATTTGTCCTACCACATAAGTAAATGAAATAAAGAGGGCGCAAACCAAGGCAACCACACGCGCTACCTGAGAGTAGTATCGTTCACCAATGAAGTCCGGAACGGTATATTTTCCAAATTTACGCAGATAGGGTGCCAACAAGAGGGCTAGAAGTACATAACCACCTGTCCATCCCATCAGGTATTGAGCCCCTTTATAGCCCATGAAAGAAATAAGGCCTGCCATCGAAATAAAAGAAGCCGCAGACATCCAATCGGCCGCTGTTGCCATGCCATTGGTGACCGGGTGCACTCCTTTGCCTGCTACATAAAATTCGGAAGTTGAAGATGCCCGCGATAAAATAGCAATCGCAATATAAATGGCAAAAGTAATTCCGACAATAATAAATGTCCAGGTCTGGAGTTCCATAGGTTAGAAAGTTAAGAGGTTCCTGAGATTGACGTCATTCTAGATTTTTCAAGATATTTTTCTTCATAGAGTACTAGCGAAAAACTATACAACTAGTCGTCTACACCATATTTTCGATCCAGGCGATTCATTAGGAGAACATAGACATAAATGAGCACTACGAAAAAATAGATAGAACCTTGCTGAGCAAACCAGAAACCCAATTTAAATCCGCCCAAACGGATATTATTTAAGGTGTCAGCCCACAGAATTCCCGCGCCATAAGAGACTACGAACCAAATGGTGAGCAGAATAGCTAAATATTTGAGATTGGTATGCCAGTATTGTCTTAGATCATTTTTTTCCATGTCAATCTTTATTTTGAATCTACCTGAAGCTCTTTCCTTCCAAATACCGTTGCCATTTGCTTTGTCAGGGGCCGTAAAATAGTGAAAATTATCAGCATCAAAAATCACCCTTTCAATCAAGATATGAACTGGCTCGGTATTCGCTTATCCGCAGTGAAAAGATGGCATCCCAACCTTCTTGCTTTTTCGCTCACATACGAACATGACCAGGATAGAGATTGCCAACTCTTACCTTTGACAGAAGCTCTTCCATTTATTTATGGTACCTCTATTTACCTAAAGATGAGAGATTTTCAAACAAGGCAAGGCGGATGCACAATGCCGGAGCTACGTAGTGAACTTCAACGATGTATAAATTTATAAGATCCTTATTTTAGAATCGCAAGATTTTCTCCATCTTCTTTTCTTTGATGTACCAATGTACGATGCGCTGGGCATCTCGCGAACCCTGCATTTCCTTGATTGAATCGCGCAGATATGCTGCATTATTAACTCCGGCATCGGAATCGACATACCCGTATCCAGTCACCTGGCCTTTTTCGATCATGACAACCGATTTCTCCGTTTGTTCCCTTCCTGCATCGATAATAAAAAAATCATCTTTTACCGTCCGCTGCAGATAAGCAATCGCCTCAAGGGCCCGACTGTTGTATTGCACAGAATGCTCAGAACCATTGCATGCTCCATGGCATTGACCTATCTTAAAATTAAAACAGTGACCAACACCTGTTTTATTTCCACAGCGATGCTGACACAATTGAAACTCCTCGATTAAACCCTCCAAATGCCCTCTGGCATAGGCGAGCTTGGGATATTCCTTTATAATTTGGTAACCAGCAGGTGTGTTTTTCTTAATTTTTTCAGCCAGTATGTGGACATATCCATCTTCATCAATAAAATGATATAGCGCGAATGGAAATAGCTTTCGGCGCAACTGCCGGTTGACGTCTGGCTGTAATCGCTTGATTTCATGCTCTTCCAGGAGCAAGGCTACCAACTCGCTTCCAGTCAATTCGTAGGTGATGTCATGCACTCTCTGGGCCAGTTTATTTGCCTTAGCAGTATTTTCAGCAAAATGCTGCATGATCCGTTTCTTAATATTAATACTCTTACCAACGTAAATGACTTCATTGTCTTCATTGTGCAAATAGTATACGCCGCAAGCCTCTGGCAGGCTATGAAGTTTCTCCAGAGAAATGGACGCAGGTAACCGGGAAGCCTTAATCCCATAATTAATGATCTCGTCTATGGCATCCACTCCTCCCAAGTTGATCAACTTTTCAAATAGTTGGACTGTAGCCAGTGCATCACCCATCGCTCTGTGTCGTGCACTATTGTCTATTCCATGATAGTGGCACAGTGGGCCGAGGCCATGCCGGCGCAGCTGCGGTGTAATCATGCGGCTTAACCTGACTGTACAAAGCTGTTTTCTACTGTAATTATATCCCAAACTTTCAAAGGCGCGTTTGATGAAGGTGTAATCAAACCGCACATTATGCGCTACAAATACACAACCCTCCGTTTTTTCGACTATTTGACGTGCCACTTCATAAAATGGAGGTGCATCAACGAGCATTTCGTTTGTAATGCCGGTTAACATCGAAATTTGCCGCGATACCGACCTGCCCGGATTAAGTAGTGTCTCAAATCGTTCGATGATTTGCCCACCGTCGTGAATCACTATGGCAATTTCAATGATTTTATCCCGTTTTAGGAGTCCTCCGGTAGTTTCTATGTCAATGATTGCGTATTTTCGTGCCATAGGAG
>JABDLW010000244.1 GCA_013001805.1 Saprospiraceae bacterium
ATTTGGTATCATACTCATTTAATGAATGAAACTACGGAGCAGGTGATTCGTGGTCTGGCCGGCTTGATCATTGTGGAGGATGCAGCTGATCCGCTCCTAAGTCAACTTCCGCACGAATACGGAGTAAATGATTTTCCCATCATAATTCAAGAGAAAGGATTTGTACTGGATTCAAGCACGGTTCCGCCTACAGCTATGGCCATCAAAGCCGGTGAAAAACCGGGTAATGGACCCTATACCCTCGTCAACGGAGTTGTCGGTGGGGTGCTTCATGTTCCAGCCGGAATGGTGCGTTTGCGTATATTAAATGGCTCACCAAGGAAGATGTTTCATGTCGGATTATCTTCCCAACTCCAAGCTCCGCGAAGCTATGCCACACTATGGATGATCGCTACTGGTGGTGGTTATATTGACGTACCACGCCCCGTGGATTCTACGCTCATGTCCATTGGTGACCGGAGAGAATTCTTAGTGGATTTTTCGTCATTTAATAACGGTGATACAATTTACATGTCCAACCTGGCGGTTCCTCAAGATGCAAACTATGGAAAGACGCCTGGTTCGGCCCTTATGGCTTTTGTAGTCGATAATTCTATTGTGCCGGAACAACCTATTGGCACAATGCCGGCAACCCTGGTATCATATAGTCTTGACACCGGTGTAGTAGCACGGGTGCGTCACAAAAAATTGCTGGGTCAACCCAACCCACCTGGCAATGGTCAGGTATGGACGATTGATGGCACACCAATGGATCTGCAGGTGATTAACGATACGGTATTAGTAAATACCAAAGAGCGCTGGGTGATTGAAAATACCACAACCCAGGCCCATCCCTTCCATATTCATAAAGTACAATTCCAGGTTATTGAATATCAGGGTAAAGTTGGTACGAGCTCCGTTGATTCACTCTATACTTACCCGGATCTGCCGGATGAATTAATCGGATATAAAGATGTCCAACTCATCCGGGCTGGTGCTACCCTAACATTTGATGCGAGATTTGATAGTTTTCCTGGCCCGTTAGAACCTGAGCAAGGATTTATGTACCATTGCCATATTCTGACTCATGAAGATACCAGTATGATGCACCAGTTTGTCGTGGTGGATTCTGCGGATTTTACCACCGGAACCTTTTACGCCACTGACGCGGAAATGGTATTCGTATTTCCGAGTCCCGCAAGAGAGAAAATCTTTTTTAATCGCTCTTTCCATTCGTCCGGTAATCTGCGATTTTATGACACTTTGGGCAGGGTTGTTCGAGAAGAGTCAGTGACACCTGCAATCGATGCGGGGATTTACGTGGGCGATCTACCGAGAGGGGTAATGTTGATTGAATTTATTTCCGGAAAGGACCGGTTTGTACAGAAACTCGTTTTGCATTAAGCGGTTGTAACCTCATTCATATATACTGACCGCAGGTTAAAGCTAGCTTGTCATGGTTCGTAACCTTGTGTGGGGAGTAAGCCTAAAAGATCTATCTTGACGATAATTAGACGGTAATCCACAAAAATGCAAAACGGTAATTAAATGGACCTGAAAAGGAATAAAGAAAATGCCATAGCTTTTTATAGAATGGCTTATGAAGGAAACCCGCGCAAGGCGGTAGAGATATATGTGGGTGATGAATACATTCAGCACAATCCTATGGTAGGAGATGGCAAGCCACCCTTCATCGATTACTTTGAACGGATGCAGCAAGAATATCCGCAGAAATCCATTGAATTTGTCCGGGCTGTAGCCGAGGGCGATTTGGTCGCCCTGCATACCCATCAGGTTTGGCCGGGAAATGATCAATATGTGACTATGGACTTTTTCCGTTTTGATGCAAAGGGGAAAATCGTCGAGCATTGGGACGCTATTCAACAAATTCCAGATTCTTCAGCCCATGACAATACAATGTATTAATCTGGTACCTCTCTAAAAAAGTGAGGGTAAGTGATTCACTTTTCCCAGAATTTCAAGAAATTTGACTGTAGGTGATCATAAAACGAGCACATAAGGCCGGAGCCAGATGGAGTGATGATCTCTACAACTAAAATTAAATTATGCACAGCCGCTTATTTTTTCTATTAATTATTCTTCTTTTTTTGACCTCCCCCGGAGCCATAGGACAGGGAGAGATCGATGCTGCCATTGAAAAGCACCGTACTGGAATCATAGTGATCCAAACATCTCCCAATACAACGGTTCGGGTAAAACAACTGCGACATGAATTCTGGTTTGGAGCAGCCATATCTGATGGCATCTTTAATGGAAGAGCAAGTGAAGATGATGAAAGGATTTACAAAGAAAAGTTTTTGCAAAATTTTAATAGTGCGGTCACTGAGAATGCATTGAAGTGGGGCAACATGGAACGGGAAAAAGGCATAGTCAATTTTGCCATCACGGATAATATGCTGGCGTGGACGGATGCCAATAATATTCCCCTACGCGGGCATAATATTTATTGGGGTATTCCTAACCGGGTGCAGGACTGGCTAAAAGACCTGGATGATGAACAATTAAATAACGAATTAAAGACGCGGGCCAGGACGATCGCTGCCCGGTACCGGGGCCGGTTTTCGGAATATGATCTGAATAATGAAATGATCCACGGCAATTATTATGCTGATCGATTGGGACCGGACATTACCCGGCAGATGGTAGAATGGTTTAAGACTTATGATCCGGAAGCCAAACTATACCTAAACGATTACGACATCCTCACCGGTAAAATGTTGCGACCTTATCTGCGGCATATCCAGGATCTCCTGGACCAGAAGGTGCCGATTGATGGCATCGGAGTGCAAGGCCATTTGCATGCGGAAACATTTGACCCCGACTCCTTAAAATATGCATTAGACCAACTCGCCCAATTTAATTTACCGATTCGCATTACCGAATTTAATATGCCCGGCCAGCGCTCTAAATTTCTGAGGCGGGGGTCAGAAACCGTTCCCGAAATGACTCCCGAGGAGGAAATACAAAAAGCAAAAAATCTGGTGGACTACTATCGCATTTGCTTTGCGCATCCGGCGGTGGAAGGGATCCTGATGTGGGGATTCTGGGCTGGGGCCAATTGGATCCCGGCTGCATCCCTTTATAAAAGAGACTGGACACCAACACCAGCAGCAGAAGCGTATCAGAACTTAATATTTAAGGAATGGTGGACCGATTTTACGGGAAATTCCGATAGCAATGGGGTATGCGTAGTTAGAGCGTTTTTCGGCACTCATAAAATCATCATCAATGGGGCGGAAAAGGTGGTTACGCTGACCAAAGATAAAGG
>JABDLW010000248.1 GCA_013001805.1 Saprospiraceae bacterium
GCCTGGCAGTAAGCTTGCCGGGTACATCCCTCCATAATTTGAGTGCAGAGCAAACGTTTAATCCCTTATTTTTTGCTGATTATCAAAGTAAAAAAACAGGAAGTAAATACAGAGAATTCCAAAACCAGGGCGACCAAAATGTCTTACTGGAAGCATTAGCAGCAGCCAGATTAGCCCACTCGGGAATCCGGACGCTGCGATTGTCTTATCAAAGTGCCAAGTCGAAATTATTTCTCCAGGAACGTGCCCGGGCACATTATGAAATGATGATCCATATTTTATACGAGCTCTGGCAATCCAGCAGTGAACAAAAGTACCTTGAAGAAGCTTGGAAAATCAGTGAGGAAACGAAGTCACTGTTGCTACTTGAAGAAATAAAGGCCACAAATGTAGCCTTCCACAATATCCCCAGTGCAGTACTCGATACATTGAAGATGTTGAAACAAGATTTGGCCTTCTTTGAACAGTCCGTGTTGGAGCAAATGGAAACAGGCGATATGGATGCTGCCAGGGAGAGCCAAAATTCATATCTCGAAACCGGTACACAAATGAAACTTTATGAGCAGCAAATCCAAACAGATTATCCTCAATATCGCTCCATTTTCCAGGATTTGTCAACAAGCCCCGTTCACGAAATTCAGGCCAGGCTAAATGAACAAACAGTGATGATTGAATATTTTACCGGTGACAGTACCATTTATACTTTTGGCTTAAGTGCTGACCGGGTAATATGGCTAAAAAATAAAGAGCCTGACCTGGATTTGGTTGTCCAATCATTGCTATCAGAAAGTCGAGATCTGGAAAAAATCATCGACCGTCCGGGTGAAGCCATCAGCGATTATATTAAAGTCTCAAATCGTGTGTACAACTATCTTTTTCCCCAAGAGCTGCTGGAAGTCACAAAAGAAGCTAAAAAACTAATCATAGTACCCGATCAAAGCCTTGCTTATATTTCATTTGAAGCGTTGAACCGGACAGAAGAAGGCGACTACCTGATCGAAGATCACGCCATTACCTATGCATATTCAGCATCGCTATGGTACGTGCAGAATGTTGATGCCACACCCGTGGCGTTAGAAGATTTTGGTGGGTTTGCACCATCTTACGAGGAGATCAGTGATTCCATTCCCCGAGATGCTCTGGCCATGTTGTACCGGGCCGGTGATTTGAATTTACCCGGAGCACAGGAAGAAATAAAAAGTATCGAGTCGAGAGTCTCCGGCGAGGTCTGGCTGGATGAGCAGGCAACCGAGGAAGCATTTAAACAGCATGCTCCCAAGTACAATTTATTGCATCTGGCTCTGCACGGAATACTGGATCACAAGGAACCGATGAAGTCCAAACTGCTTTTTCATCATGGCAGTAATGAGACGGGCGAATTGAATGCATACGAGATCTACAATTTGCCCCTAAAAGCCAATCTAGCCGTGCTCAGCGCTTGCAATACCGCGACCGGTGCCTTGCAATCCGGCGAAGGAATTATGTCTCTCGCCCGTGCCTTTGCTTACGCTGGAGTTCCCAATCTGATAGCGAGTTTATGGCGTACCGACGACGACGCCTCTTCCAAAATAATGATTAAATTCTATGAGGGTTTGTCCCGGAAACTTACCAAGGATGAAGATCTGCGGATGGCCAAATTGGATTTCATACACGACCAAAAGACTACGACATACTTGCACCCCTATTTTTGGTCCCCATACATTCTCATTGGAGATAATTCTTCCCACTTCAAAACACCCATCGCATGGTACTGGTTAATGGCGGGTGCTGGTGTTATCGTCTTCCTATTATATTTTGGTCTAAGGAAGAAAAAAACTATGGCATAATTCACTTAGTTGGCAAATCTTAGCCTTAGGGAGCACTAATCCTGACGAGGAACGGCCCCAACCCCTGAAGGGCAAACGCCAAACTACCTCTTCCAGAAAAAGAATTTAACCGGGATTATGCATTGGATTATCTATTACGCGCTAAAATGCTTGCCCGCCCGACTGATCGTCGGATCGGGCGGGTAAAATCAGGCACCCTTCAACAAGTTCAGGGCAAGCTCTGCAATTTCACTTTTCACCGTAATGGTAACTACGATTGCAAGGCAAAATCACTGTGGAGTACCTGCTTTATTGGCCTTGGGCTCTAATGACGAGATCCAATTATTCATGGTTTAAAAAGATTTTGCCCATCAGTGTTTACCTTTTCAAGTATGATGATATAAAGGTCGTTGAAGTTTATTTAAAACCTTAAAATATCTATCATGAAAAAGAACATTTTAATCCCGATTTTATTTGGTCTCGTGATCTTTCTTTCCAGTTGTAGTAAATCCGTATTGTTCGGATCGGAGAATTGCATCGCACGTATTGAAAAGGTTAGTGCCAGTCTGGAGGCGTACATGGAAGAGCCCTCCGTAGCCAATTGCCGAAATTATGTAGAAGCCCTTAGGTCCTATCTTAAATCTGATGCATGTTTTGGAAATATCTACTTCAAAGAATATCAAGAGGCGCTGGCTGAGCTGGAAGATGATGAATGCAAATAATATACTACGCAATAAGATTGTTAAAAGGTGTGCTAATATCAGCCGCCTTTTTTCTTATTTTCCAGGTGATTTTCTCCGGATAGACGGCAAGAAGAAAAAAACAGTACTTTGCAGATCTAATTAATAGTTGTGATTTATGACTTTCCCCAATATTTTTAGCAAAGATGTTTCAGACCGACTGATCGAGAGAATCAACCGTCTCACGCCGGCAACCACGCCGCAGTGGGGCAAGATGCAAGTCGATCAAATGTTGGCACATTGTAATGTCGCCTATGAGTTTGTGTATGAATCCGACAAATTTGAAAAACCTGGTGCTGTGAAGAAATTCTTCATAAAGCTGTTTGCTAAAAACATCGTGGTGGGTGACAAGCCTTACAAAAAGAATACCCGCACCGCACCGGAGTTTATGATAGAAGGGGCCAGGGATTTTGAGAAAGAGAAAAAGAGATTAATTGACCATGTACAGAAGACTCAACAATTAGGCGAAAATCACTTTGCCAACCGGGAATCGCATTCCTTCGGCCCTCTGACCATCAATGAGTGGAATACCCTTTTCTACAAACATCTGGATCATCACCTGACTCAATTTGGAGTGTAACTGAAATGAGCATCGCGCTGAGGAATCACCTTATTAACCGGCGCTTTGAATGACGAATTATACGAATGACGAATGTAGATGACAATGACCACCTAAGGTGTAAGTAGACAACCCATTAGTTTTTCGTCAGAATTTCAAGATGTTTTATGGGTACCTCTATTT
>JABDLW010000253.1 GCA_013001805.1 Saprospiraceae bacterium
GAGGAGGAACGTGGCCGTATAGCCAAAGATTTGCATGACAGCCTGGGTAGCCTGCTTGCCACGATTAAAGGCCACTCAAGCGCCTTGGAATATGAGGTTAAACAATTGAGTAATCTACAAAATTACCAAAAGACCAATCACCTGATTGATGAGGCTTGCGATGAAGTGCGCCGGATTTCTCATAATATGATGCCACAGGCATTGATATCCAATGGATTAGTTGATGCACTGCGTGATTTGACTGACAACTACGCATCCACCTCCGGTTGGAAGATTACTTTTGATGTTGTTGGGATGAAACACCGGTTGTCAGAAAATTATGAACTAATGATTTTTCGGATCGTGCAAGAGCTCATGGCCAATATTGCGCGACATGCGGTGGCTCAGCAAGTTTTATTTCAAATGATTTGGAAGGAAAACAATTTACACATCACCGTAGAGGACGATGGACGCGGATTTAAATTGGACAATGGAAAGGAATCTGGATTAGGGATGCGCAGTATCCGGTCTCGCGTTGCTTATTTGAATGGTGAAGTTGAAATTGATTCAGTGCCGGGAGAGGGTACTACAGTATCCATAAATATTCCCATTAAAAACGAAAGTAATGGACATAGAACTTGACCGGACTTTTAGTGACCCGATTCGCATTGCTATTGTTGACGACCATCAGGTGGTTATCGATGGCATCTGCGCTATGCTAGCTGGTTCAGAGCAGATCGAAGTGGTGGGTACAGCTCATAATGGCAAAGATGCCATTGACATTGTGAGGATCTTAAAGCCAAATCTGGTTTTGATGGACATAAGCATGCCGGTTATGGACGGTATAGAGACCACACAAATGCTGACACGGCAATACCCCGAAACCAAAATTCTCATGTTGTCCATGTTAAAGGAGCAAAGTATGGTCAAAAGGGCTTTGGACCATGGTGCGGTTGGCTATGTTCTGAAAAATGAGGGAAAGGAGACTTTAATTGAAGCTATTGAGCAGGTGGCGTCCGGAGAGAAGTACTTAAGCGAAGGTGTTGTAGAAAGCCAGAAAATGCAAAAACAAACGCCTGCTGGACCGAAAATATCACGTCGGGAAAAGCAGGTGCTCCAGTTGATAGTCAATGAATACACGGCAAAGGAGATATCGGATGAATTATTTATTTCTATTAACACGGTAGATTCGCATCGTAAAAATTTACTTATGAAATTAGACGCACGCAATACCGCTGGATTGGTGAGGATGGCTATTGAATATGATTTATTAAAATAACATCCGTAATTACGAAATATGCTTTCACGAAACAATGTCGAATTAAGGGGAGTCGTACCTATTATTCCCACCCCCTTTGATGAAAACGAAGAAATAGACGCCGCGTCACTTGATCGCTTGATTGATTTTGCTGTCACTGCCGGAGTTCAAGCAGCTTGTTTACCAGCTTATGCCAGTGAATTTTACAAATTGGCTGATGAAGAAAGACTAATGCTGGTGCAAATGGCGGTCAACCGCGCAGCAGGCAGAATTAAAATCATTGCCCAATCAAATCACCCCTCCTTAAAAATTGCGATCAAATTGGCCCGGGAAAATGTTCAAGCGGGAGCCGATATTATTTCTTTGGCGGTCCCGCGGATTTTTAATTTGCCTGAGCCAGCCATCATGGAGTATTTAACGAAATTCATTCAATCTGTTCCGGAAACCCCGGTTTTAATTCAGGATTTTAATCCGGGAGGGGCATCCATTAGTGTATCATTTATCAGAGAATTAGCTGCTAAATGTCCCAACTTTAAGTATTTAAAATTGGAGGAACCCCTGTCCGCTGAAAAATTTTCAGCCATCATCAAAGCCACCAACGGAGAAGTTGGACTTTTTGAAGGATGGGGCGGCTTGTATATGTTGGAGTTAATTCCCGTCGGTATCACCGGTGTTATGCCCGGTCTGGCTGTAGCGGATATTTTACAAAAGGTATTTTATTTACGTCAATATGGAGATCACGACAAGGCGTTCGATTTATTTGAGAAAGTCATGCCCCAGATTTTTTTCTCCCTCCAGAACATGGAGTTATTTCATTATGCCGAAAAAGAGTTACTTGTGGCAAGGGGAATTCTGACAAATAGTATTTCCAGGAAAGCTGCCTATATTCCCGATGCATCCACCATAGCTTATATCAAAGAATTAAATAGCCGGATATTGAATTTGCTTTCCACTGGTGACGTTGATATGGCGTAAAGGATGTCAGGGTATGCCCTCGAAAGGACACCCAGAGAGGATTATTGTAGTTAAAAATGAATACCCTTCGGCAGGCTCAGGGTGACACTCGGCAGGCTCAGGGTAACTCTCGTTTTTTTTAAGGGCATTTGTACATTAATTGAGAGTGACAAACGAGAAAACCTCTCGGCAAGCCCGTCCTGAGAGAAGCCGAAGGGCTACCTATGACAGATCCTCATAACGAGCTCTTTTTCAAGTCATTATTCGTATTATAAGGAATCATCATATTTAATTGTTTTGCTAGGTACAAATCAAAAACGAAAAGTCAGGGTGAGCCTGTCGAACCCTAGTTCTTGAGAAGAAAAAGTTTG
>JABDLW010000254.1 GCA_013001805.1 Saprospiraceae bacterium
GCCTGGGAGCGATAGACCGGATCGAAACGAACAAATGTGCGTGTTTCGGTACATTCATCCTGTAAGCAACCGGTCCCGGTAAAGGCAATTGTGAGTAACAGGGCAATTGAGAGTTTAGCTTTAGTCATTTTTATCAAGTTTTATATCTGGAGAGACGTCGTTACGAGCGTAAAGGGTTGGGTTAATCAAAAATTTGCTGAGACTTATCGAAGTTTTCGGTCCCCTTTAGATTGACTTTGAGTCAAAATATTGGAAAATAAAGTTGACATTTGGTGTTAATAATTCATATATTTGTACCGTTATACTTTCGATATATCAATAATTTAGTTTTTAACATTGAGTCAATTTAATACTATGGAAAGCACTGCTGCTATCAAACTTATTCGCGGAGGGGCATTTTTAATTGAAAATTCATCACCCGAGTCGATTTTTGTGCCGGAAGAGGCTAATGAAGAACAAAAAATGGTTCGCCAGATGGCGAGGGACTTCGCCGACCGGGAGACGCGGGTAAGAGGACATCTATTGGAGGCTCAAGTGGATTTGATGAATAAGGCAGGCGAGTTGGGTTTGCTGGGTGCGCATATTCCGGAGGCCTATGGAGGAATGGGATTGAACACGAACACAAATACCATCATTGGTGAGGAAATAGGCCGCGGGGGAGGATCTTTCAATACGACTTTTGCTGCACACACCGGTATTGGAATGTTGCCAATTCTATATTTCGGGACCGAAGAGCAAAAACAAAAATTCCTGCCCCGGCTTTGCAGTGGCGAGTGGAAATCAGCTTACTGTCTTACCGAACCAAGTTCAGGATCCGATGCTTTGGCTGCCAAAACACGGGCAGACCTCTCTGCAGATGGAAAATCGTATCTCATCAGCGGACAAAAAATGTGGATTTCCAATGCTGGCTTTGCTGATCTCATGATCGTCTTTGCCCAGGTGGCGGGAGAAAAATTTACCGCCTTTCTGGTGGAGGCTTCCAGTGAAGGCATTAGCTTAGGTGAGGAGGAGAAAAAAATGGGCATCAAGGGTTCATCAACCCGGCAGGTATTTTTTGAGAAAGTGGCGGTTCCCGTAGAAAATGTCCTGGGTGAGATCGGCAGAGGCCACATCATTGCCTTTAATGCCCTTAATATTGGCCGATTTAAGCTGGGCAATATGACCATGGGTGGCAGTAAAGAGGCCTGCTCCATCAGCATTAAATACGCCAATGAGCGGATTCAATTTAAGCAACCAATTAGTAACTTTGGGGCCATACAGCACAAGCTAGCCCAGCAAGCCATCCAAATCTACGTGCTGGAAAGCGCAGTTTTCCGTGTTTCTAACTTATTGCAACTTCAAAAAGAAGCATTAATTGAGCAAGGTGAAAGTGTAGAGCAAGCTATGCTGAAAGCAGCCGAGGAGTACGCCATTGAGTGTGCCTGTATCAAAGTAGTAGGATCAGAATATCTCGATTACATTGTCGATGAAGCATTGCAAATTCATGGAGGATATGGATTTTCTGAGGAGTATGCTCCGGCACGGGCTTACCGGGATCAGCGCATCAACCGCATTTATGAGGGCACGAATGAAATCAATCGTATGCTCATGGTGAATATGTTATTCAAACGAGCCATGTCCGGAGTCATAGATATGGTAGGACCAGCCTGGGAGGTACAGAAAGAACTCACCAAGATGCCGAGTATGCAGCGTCCCGAAGGCAAATTTGGCCTCGAAGAAAAAGCATTATCGGATTTCAAGAGGTTGAGTCTGATGGTACTGGGAGCTGCAGCAAAAATGCAAATGGATGGAAAACTGAACCTAAAAGAGGAGCAGGAAATTTTAATGAACGGGGCAGATCTATTGATTGGAATTTTCATGGCCGAATCCCTGTTACTCCGCACACAAAAACTGGAAGATAGGGAGCAACCGGCAGACAAGGAGGTCTATGAGGCAATATTGCAGGTTTATTTTTACGATCTAAATGCGCAGCTGGCCAAAACTGCATCTGATGCCCTTTGTTCTTTTGCATCGGGAGATCTGCTGAAAACATTCTTGATGGGTGTGAAAAGATTTTGCTCCTACCCGGCTATCAATGTGAAAGAAAAGCGACGGCTTATTGCCAAATACCTTATCGACAAAAATGACTACATACTTTAGTATGGGCCAAGCACTCAAGTTGATTGCGCATATTGAAAATAGTCGCTCGAGTTACCGGAAGAGGCGAAGGAGATAGCAGATTGTAATGCACAGATTTGTCTGCCTTGGTATTCCAGGGAGGGGATCTCAGCACGATCAGAACAGCTGTATTTTAGTAAAGAAGCAATCTAGACGGAAAATCAGCGTAAGATTTGGCCATTTCAAAAGTCTCCGACATGCACCGTGTGAGGGAAGACTTAAATTCAACTGGTCAAAACAAACCCAAAAGCACCGTTCGCAATTTTGACGAGAGCAACACCGGATCATTCGTTATGCAGTAGGATGTATTTCAGTACCTGCAGCAAATAAGTTCTCCATTCGCCTATATCCACATGATGTAAGGTCTGTCTTCCACTACCAGCGGCCACATTCAACTTAACAAAACCGATAACGGAGCCCCAGGCGGTAAGGTACAGCAACTCCGGACGCTGGCGGTTCAGTATGCTGCCATCCTGAACTCCCTTGGTAATTTCTTCTGAGATTAGATTTATCGGCAGATTTTGAATGTCCTGCACCTTACGATAGTACATACTTTCTTTTAGTGCATCTGTCATTCGGGCACGGTCCTTTCCCAATTGCGTGGACCGGTTGAGGGTCATGTAATCCAGGATGACTTCTGCATAAAAGAAATATTTATTACAGAAGTCAAGATATGTTTCAGCCAGGGCAATCACGCTTTCCAGCCCGGTGGCATTTTTATAAGTATCTCGTGTTCGGTAAAGTTGGTCATTTAGTAAATTCAGTGCCCGGTAGGTGACTGCCATATAAAGGTTCTCCTTAGTATCGAAATAGAAATATACGGTTCCCTTACTAATACCGGCTTCCTTCGCAATATCCTCCATTTTACTATTCGCAAAACCAACAGCTGCGAATACTTTTTCGGCAGCATCAATTATGTTGCCTTCTTTTAAGGTCCTTTTGGGACTTGGTGTGGATGAATTCATGTTTAATCTCAAAGGTGTGGATTCAAATGCTAAAGATAAAGATTACGAGAGAACTCCCGTCAATCACCTAAAATTATAAAAAGGCCTTTGGAGGACAAAGACCTTTTTATTTGGTGAGCAGGTAATGTAGTTTAAAGATTAAACTACAGGCAATTCATATCATTCTATTACCTTGATTTATAGAATCATGAACTACGGACTTCTTCGGTCTTTCACTAACCTGAAAAAAATAGAGCTTTCTCAACGAGATTGATCTGGTTTGCATCAACAAGATCTGACCCTCTCTGAGAACATGCTTTCCTATATTAAAGATCCTTATTTTGTATAATAAGAATGCTATGAATGGATTGTTACTTATCCTGGGGTACGAAAGGCACAGTGTGCCAAATGGCCTCTCAGCTTGTGAGTTGACCTGGGTATCGTCAAAAAGAGATACTGAAGAATTGATAGATTGATTATTCATATTGTATCTATGCAATTGCCGTTTAATTTAGGGAATATTTTTTAATTGCCAGCCATAAGTTGATCGAAAAAATACCTGTAGATTCACCATCAAATCAAAAAAGTTACTGTAACATGCCACGCGTACTGAAAATTCATCCCGAAGATAATGTGTTGGTGGCCCTTTCTCACATCCCTGCAGGGTCCACAATCAGACATACATCTGACGATCTGTTGGCCATGGAGGACATTGACATAAAACACAAGGTGGCAACAGAAGATATACCTAAAGGTCATCATATCCGAATGTATGGTACCATTGTGGGAGAAGCTACCCAGCCTATATTCCGGGGCATGAAAATTACCACCGGGAACACCAGGCACCTTACCGCCAATATCTCCAAGAAGGGAGCCAAAATCCCCTGGGTCAAACCCGATATTACGGAGTATGCCCAACGTACATTTGCCGGTTATCATCGCCAGAACGGACAGGTCGGCACCAGAAATTACTGGCTATTCATTCCTCTGGTATTTTGCGAAAACCGCAACATCAAGTTATTGCAAGACACTCTGGTAGAACCACTCGGATATGAAATAAGGCAAAAAGATAGATTTCAGATCCAGGGATTGATCGAGGCGGCTAAACGTGGAGTCCAGGATTTTGATGCAATTGATTTGGCGGGAAAGGAGTCATCAGCTCAAGAACGGATCTTTTCCAATATTGATGGAATCAAATTTCTTACGCATGAAGGTGGTTGTGGTGGAACACGCCAGGACTCTGAAATGCTTTGCAAATTGTTGGCCACATACATTACCCATCCCAATGTCGGTGGCGCCACTGTACTCAGCCTCGGATGTCAAAATGCTGAAGCAAAGACTCTCCAGGCATTCATCCAATCATTGGATCCTAAAAACGACAAACCTATCCTCTATTTTGAACAGCAAAGCAGCATTTCGGAGCCTGATTTTATTGAGCAAATCATTAAATCTACGTTTACGGGCTTACAGCGAGCCAATCTCACCGAAAGGAAAGCGGCGTCACTGGAGCATTTGAAATTGGGTTTGGAATGTGGGGGCTCCGATGGGTTTTCCGGTTTATCAGCCAATCCTGCTCTGGGATACTGCTCTGACTTGTTAGTGGCTTTGGGTGCCAGTACTATTTTAAGTGAATTTCCCGAATTGCATGGTGCCGAGCAAGACATTATCGACCGTTGCGTGGACGATGCCACCGCCCAGCGGTTTATCTCCTTAATGCAACGATATAATCAAAGAGCAAAATCAGATGGATCAGGTTTTGAAGCCAATCCATCTCCAGGAAATATCAGGGATGGTCTGATAACCGATGCCATTAAATCTCTGGGTGCTGCAAAGAAAGGAGGCAGTTCACCCGTAGTAGACGTCTTGGACTATGGTGAAGTTGTCAGCAAACCCGGATTGAATCTTGTTTGCACACCCGGAAATGATGTTGAATCGACGACGGGTCTGGCGGGAGCCGGAGCCAATTTAATTGTCTTTACCACCGGTTTGGGTACGCCCACTGGAAATGTCATCGCACCCACCGTTAAAATGGCTACTAATTCGGACCTTGCCCGTAGAATGGCCGATATTATAGATATAAATGCCGGTTCGATAATTGAGGGCAGCGATACGATTGAATCCAAGGGGAGAGAGTTGCTTGATCTTCTGATTGAAACTGCAAGCGGTACCTACATCACGAATGCCGAAAGGCTTGGACAGGATGATTTTATACCGTGGAAAAGGGGAATTAGCTTGTAAGCTATGAAAATCATTGACTCCCATCAACATTTTTGGAACTTTCAGCCAGCCAGGGACACCTGGATGACTCCTGGCACCATGGATAAAATCCGCCGGGACTTTCAACCGGAGGACCTTTTGCCCTTATTAGATCGACACAACATTGATGGGACGGTAGCGATTCAGGTGGATCAGACGGAAGATGAGAATGAATTTCTCCTGTCACTGGCAAAGAAACACCCCTGGATCTTGGGGGTGGTGGGATGGATCGATCTGAAAAGCCCGGATATAGAGGAGAAATTGTCCAGATTCAAGGATCCTAAACTAGTGGGCTTCCGGCACATTCTCCAATCAGAACCTGCCGAATTCATGGCAGATCCCCATTTTATAGCCGGTTTGGAGCAACTTAGTCGATTTAATTTTACGTATGATTTGCTCATCTACTGGCATCAACTGGAGGCCGCCATCGAGCTGGCGTCGGAACTGCCAGATTTGCACATTGTGCTGGATCATATTGCTAAGCCCGATATCCGCGATGGCCGTATTTTGAAGTGGTCGCGGGGGATCAGAAAATTAGCGGATATGCCTAATGTTTATTGTAAAATTTCAGGTATGGTAACGGAGGCACATTGGCAATATTGGAAACCTGATGACTTTACCCCCTATTTGAATCTGGTATTTGAGACTTTTGGACCGGATAGATGCATGTTTGGTAGCGATTGGCCGGTCTGCACTCTGGCCGCGACATATCAAGATTGGTTTGAGTATGTATCAGAATTTATCTCAGTATTTGATGCCAAACAGCAGGAAAACATCATGGGAGGCAATTGCCGGCGATTTTATAAATTACTAAAATGATCATTAACCTTATCTCCTGCCCACGGACCATTTCAACGGCAATGATGTATGCCTTTGCTCAACGCAAAGATATGGCCGTCCTGGATGAGCCCTTTTACGCCGTTTACCTCCATAAAACACAGCTAGATCACCCGGGACGGGAGGACATCCTGAATAGTTTGCCCGAAAAGGAAGAGGAAGTCGTGAGCAATATCCTGCGAAGAGCTTCTAGATCCCATGTATTTGTAAAAAATATGGCATCCCATTATGAAGTTCTCGACCCGTCTCTGTTAAAAGATAGTCAAACCGTATTCCTAATCCGGGATCCACTTCGCATCATTGCCAGTTATAGTAAAGTGATTCACGCTCCAACTCAACAGGACATTGGTGTTTTGCAACAGGCCAAACTTTTTCGATGGTACAAGGCACATGGCGTCCACTCTCCTATTGTCATCGATTCAAATGACATGCTGGTTGATCCGGAACAACATCTGAGAAGTCTTTGCCATTATTTGGATCTCGAATTTGACCACGCCATGCTTTCCTGGCCCAAAGGCCCAAAGTCGTATGATGGCGTTTGGGCGTCCCATTGGTATTCGAAGGTACACAGCAGTGTGGGTTTCTCAAAACAGTCGATCAGCCAAGACGATTTACCAAATAAATTTCAAGCATTATACAAAGACTGTCGCGTAGAATACGATTTTCTTTATTCACATTCAATCACCAATAGAAATGCTACAAGAGTTTCATCCCAAAAATGAACACATCCAGGTCTTTGTCAAAGATCGGCTAGTGCCGCGAGATCAGGCCAAGGTTTCCGTATTTGACTCATCTGTGCAGGGTGGTGACGCAGTTTGGGAGGGAATCAGGGTATATCCTGAAGGTATCTTTATGTTGGACCGGCACTTGCAGCGACTGCATGACTCGGCAAAAGCCATGGCTTTCGTGCCCTTACCCGATCTAGACTTTATAAAAGAAAGTATCATGCGGACACTGGAAGCCAATGATATGCGAAAGGATACGCATATTAGATTGACACTGACCCGGGGAGAGAAGATCACTTCGGGCATGGATCCGCGCCTTAATCAATCGGGTACCACTTTAATTGTTCTGGCTGAATGGAAACCACCGGTCTACGACAATGATGAGGGGATAAAGATCATTACCTCGACCATACGGAGAAATAGTCCCAATCATCTCGACTCCAAAATACATCATAACAATTTGATAAATAATATTTTAGCAAAAATCCAAGCGAATGTATCCGGGGCTGATGCAGCGCTCATGCTTGATGTGCATGGTTTTGCCAGTGAGTTGAATGGAACGAACATTTTTATGATTCGAAACGGAATAGTCTACACGCCCCATGCCGATGCATGTCTTCATGGTATTACCCGGGGGGTAGTGATCGATATTTGTAATGAAAATGAGATTGAGATCGTAGAAAAAAATTGCTCTCTCACCGAATTATACGCGGCAGATGAGGTATTTTGCAGTGGAAGTATGGGAGAACTTACACCGATCAATGAAATCGATGGTCGAAGAATGAACCAGGTAAATGGACCACTTCTGCGTCAAATCAGATCCTATTTCGAAGAGAAAATTTCGCGTAACTGCATAAAGTTAACATTTTAGTTACCAGGCACATAGAGTGATTGCCAGACGTAATGATCACCATCAGGAACTGACATTCTGAGCAAAATCCTGCCATAATTTACAACGCGTAATGTCAATACAACACAATCTTTATATAGAGATTTTGACAAAAATCTGACCAATTCATATCATAAGTAGTTGCAATATTACAGTAATGGTACTATCTTTGTAACATCTTTCCTACGAGAGCATCCCTGCCGAAAGAGCTTTCTTACGGATTTTGTGTTTGAGCTGCCTGGAGCTTTGTTTCTGGGTAGCTTTTTTTTTGATGTGAATTGGACATCAAAAAAATGGGCATACCTAAGAATCGCCTTCCTGTAATCACAATGTCTCAGGTCGGGTCTTGTGCAAAGATTGCCGGTGATGGTTAATAGCATCGATATCTTTAGTTAGTTTTGCCAGTTCTAATCAAAGAACTACCATGAATCGCTCTGCAAGGCTGCTAAAATATCATCGTAGGATTAAGGCCATTATCCTGGACAAACAACACCCGATCACCGGTCTTTTACCGGCCAGTACCGCGATAACCGAGCATGGCAACTATACCGACGCATGGGTCAGAGACAACGTTTATAGTATACTTTGTGTATGGGGACTTTCCATGGCAATGAAAAGTGAAGCCGGTTTACAGTCTCAGCAGTTTGGGCTGGAACAAGCTACGATAAATTTGATGCAAGGCCTGTTGAGATCCATGATGCAGCAGGCCGATAAAGTCGAAAAGTTTAAATCTTCACTTGCTCTGCATGATGCACTGCATGCCAAGTATGACACCACCACCGGTCATCCTGTGGTAGCTGATCATGAATGGGGTCATCTGCAGATAGATGCCACATCTATTTTCATGTTGATGCTGGCACAGATGGTTAAGTCTGGATTGCCTATCATAACAAACAATACAGAGGTGGATTTTGTGCAAAATCTGGTGTATTATATTGAACGGGCCTACCGCACCCCCGATTATGGTATTTGGGAGAGAGGAGAGAAAAGTAATGTGGGATATGTTGAATTGAATGCCAGTTCATTGGGAATGGCTAAGGCAGCCTTGACCGCGCTGGATGGTTTAGATCTTCTGGGAAAATTTGGATCCGAACATTCGATTATACATGTAGTACCAGATAATCTGGCGCTAGCGGAAATAACGTTAAACTCACTCCTACCCAGGGAATCGGTTACTAAAGAGATTGACTCAGCACTTCTGAGCATTGTGGGATTTCCCGCTTTTGCCATCAGTGATAAAGGATTGAGAGAAGATGTTTTATCAGATATCAGAACAAAATTGGGAGGAAATCATGGGTATAAGCGATTCTTAAGGGATGGACACCAAACGGCAGTAGAAGATCAGGGAAGGCATTTCTATAATGAAGAAGAACTCAAGATATTTGCTGACATTGAATGTGAATGGCCACTCTTTTACACCTATGAATTAATTAATGCCGCCTTCTCTCGAGACGCGGTGGCAACTGAGTCATTTTATAAGAAAATCACAGATATCTTAATAGAGAAAAAAGGCGCGGGCCTTATTCCTGAACTTTATATTGTCCCTCTGGATAAGATAGATGACGAAAAAAAGGCACCGGGAAGCCAGTCAAGATTGCCTAATGAAAATATTCCATTGGTGTGGGCTCAAAGTCTTTTTTACCTCGGATCAATGCTCCGTGACAATTTACTTTCAGTAGACCAGCTAGATCCACTACATCTACATGAGAGACCAGATTTGGTAAAACCCACCATCCAGGTGGCTTTGATCAGCCAGACTAGAAAAATGCAAATAGAGCTAAGCTCTCATGGTATTAATACAGACTGTATCGATGACATACCTCCTGAAATTCAAATTTGTACGCCAGAACAAATTGCACAACTGTATCAGCAAATCGGTCAAAACCGGAAACTCAACTTATCAGGTCGTCCGGTCAGAAGGCTCAAATCGTTAGCAACCAGTCGACTGTTTGTAATTCGCGATAAAACCTACATCTGCCTGGCACTACCATTTCTTGAAAAAGAGTTTTACCTGGCCTTCGATTCGAAATTCCTTATTGCTCGCTTCAAAAATGAGATCGCTTATATATATCGACACTGGAAACCACAACAAAGGCCGACAATTGCGATTCTTCTTACTGAAGGCCTAATCAAGCATGGGCTGCAGGATTTCCGCGATCTGGTAGATGAAATGAATCAGTGCCATATTAATGACATACCTATTGTCTACACACCGATCTCGGATGTATTAACCGAGGCCAAGCAAGAAAACTTCAACGAGTTGGAGGCCATTGAAGTGGGTACACTTGCCCGGCAGCTAGAGATTGAGCCAACGTCTTATCTGGCTTACACCGAAGAGTCTGCTCCCTTATCCAATGAAATGGAATTGGAAATCGAAGTAATCGATAGTGAAGATGTCCTTGCCGATCGACTGCGAACCTCGGCAAATTTGTATGAGCAGATCAAGATCTTAGATAACCTCACCACGCGGTATGGCTTAAACCATAAGATTAAAATTGCTGACCAAGAAATTGATTTACAATCTATTACAACTGAAATTTATGAAAGGGCGGGACGAATGCGCATCTGGTCTGTGGTACGCCATGCAGCGGCATTGCTCGATAAAATTGAAATCAATTTACAATTTTCCATCACCAGCCTTTTGGTGCGACAAAAGATCATTCAGGTTGGAAAGGCATTTACTGATGACTCACTAATAATACGGCCGCTGCCTTTTAATCAGTTGATTGGAAAGATTAAGCAATATTGCCGCGAAGACCAACGGGACCGCGTCCTTACCCAAGAAATTCTCGTTTTTCTGGGCATCTTCATACGGGACTTTCCTCATTTGTTTGAGGATCTCATCACCATCAGAGTGAGTTATGTCATCCTCTTACTGACCGGAGAAATTGCCCGGCAGAAAAGCATTACGCAGGAAGACGGTTATGAGGAACTCTTAAAGTTGGCTCCCTCCGACCTTCAAGACCTTTTAAGAACTGTGCTGGAGAAATACAATTCGGCGGGGGTAAACCTGCAACAATTGGAAAGCCTGCATGGAGTGCAGAAGGGCGATAAACCCTTGTCCTATGAGAATAACCTGGTAGTTTATCAGGTAGAAACTCCCGGTGAAGGTTGGCTGGTATGGCGTCGAAGTCAAGGGGTATTTCATAAAGCAAATGACAGCTTTTATGCATTTGCCTGGAATCTCTTCAAGCAATCTAAAGGTATCATTATAGGCGACAAACTTGACCGGAGGAACCGTCTGGAAAGTCGCATCATTCTGGCCGACCTGACACCAGGTGATCGGGCTTTTGAACTTCGGATCGAGTACTTGCTCAATAAGATATCTGCACCCGAATACCGGCAGCTCACCATAGAATCAATCATGGTCACTTCCAGTTTTGGTCTGCAAAATCCCAATCTGTTCATTGATGACTATATTGTTTTCGACATCATCAACGGACATGCCGTGCGCCTAGCATTTAGCGTCGCATTTCCCGATTTGGCTAAATCATATCAGGACCACAAGGCGGATGCCTGGACTCATTTCTACCGGCTACCTCCTATTGAAACAAACGGATATATTGTCAAAGCAATCATGTTTCTGTTGCGTTCGGTCTCACAATCCCGGGAATAGATCAACTACTGCTGCAAGCAATCAATGTAAGTGATCTCCCCTCAATACTTTATGGCTGGTATGGCCACCTATTTACTGCCTAATATATTGTTAGGGATATAATATGATGGCTGTAATCTCCTTAATAACTAAAACATTTCTTTATTTTCACCGCCTATTACGATCCAAATGATGAAAATAGGTATTCTCGCAGAACAAAATGACCAGCGGATAGCTGTCGTGCCATCAGTGGCAAACAAGCTACAAGAGTTAGGCGCTAAAATAATGCTTGAGTCTGATGCCGGGGTCAAGGCAGGCTTTTCTAATGAAAAATACACAGATGCACAGATTGTAGATCGCAAGACGATCCTAAACGATTCCGATCTACTAATCGGTATACAACCACTCGAAGATGAGGAACTTAATAAGCTAAAGGCCAATGCATTAGTTATCGCTGAGTACAAGCCATTTTTTGACAAAGAGGTCTCGGGCCGGCTTAAACAAGCAGGAATCCGGGCCATCAGTATGGATATGATTCCCCGAACGACGCTAGCGCAGTCTATGGATGTACTCAGCTCCATGGCTTCCATCGCAGGGTATAAGGCGGTATTGACGGCTGCCCTGAAATTGCCCCGATATTTTCCGATGATGATCACCGCAGCAGGAAGCATCAAACCTGCCAAGGTGCTGGTACTAGGTGCTGGAGTTGCCGGACTACAAGCAATCGCCACAGCAAAAAGATTAGGGGCACAAGTCGAAGCCTTCGATACGCGCTCCGCGGCTAAACAGGAAGTAGAGAGCCTGGGAGCCAGATTTGTGGAAGTTGCCGGGGCCAAAGAAGATACGGGAGCAGGTGGTTATGCAGTCGAGCAGGATGAAGATTTTATCAGGAGACAGCGAGAAGAAGTACAAAAAAGGGCCATGAATGCCGACGTAATCATCACGACGGCTCAGGTGCGGGGAAGAAAAGCTCCGTTTTTAGTGCCTACATCTACCGTAGAAAAAATGAAACCGGGTTCTGTCATCGTGGATTTAGCCGCCTCCACCGGTGGAAATTGTGAACTCACCAAGGATAAAGAGGTCATTCAGAGTCATGGCATTTGGATTGTAGGTGATTCAGACCTGGCCAATACTATGCCTGAAGATGCCAGTACGTTGTATGCCAATAACTTATTCAACTTTCTTAAACTCATCATTAAGGACGGAGAACTGGATCTGGATTTTGAGAATGAAATTATTAAGTCGGCCTATATCACTCATTAATAAGTATTTATATGGAAAGTATACTCTCCTTTTTTAATGAGCAGCTGATCATGCTGTATCTGCTGATCTTTACGGTTATTTTGGGTTTTGAAGTCATCTCAAAAGTTCCGACAGTGCTGCACACACCTTTAATGTCAGGTGCCAATGCCGTGAGTGGCGTGGTCATTATTGGAGCCATACTGTTAGTACGCCAGGCTTCTTCGGGCGATACTTTACAGCTTTGCCTCGGAACACTGGGCGTAATACTGGGTATGGTCAATGTGATTGGAGGATTTGCCGTCACCGACCGGATGCTAGAGATGTTTAAAAAGAAAAAGAAATAAGTAAATACAGAAAAAATGCTAGTTAGCTCAATTGTCAACTTAGCCTATTTGATCGGTGCGATCGCCTTTGTGTGGGGTTTAAGACTCCTGAGCAGCCCTGACTCAGCTCGACGCGGGAATGTTTTGGCTGGAATCGGCATGGGTATCGCCATTATCGCCACGCTCTCAACACCTCTTGCTGAAGGAGATAATAACTATCTATGGATTATGGTCGGCCTCCTCATCGGTGGTATCACCGGTTGGATAGCGGCAAAGAAAATTCAAATGACCGCCATGCCCCAGATGGTTTCCGTATTTAACGGATTGGGAGGAGCTTGTGCCACTGTATTGGCCTTGGCGGAGCTGACACGGTTTTATGATGGAGTTCAAGTGATGAGTACCGGGCAACTGAGCATTGCACTCTTCACGCTACTTATTGGTGCCATTTCCTTTACCGGTAGTATGCTGGCGTTCGGAAAGTTGGATGGAATGATCAAGGATAAGCATGTAATCCTGCCCCGCCATGGCCTAATCAACCTCGTGTTGCTTATAGCGGTGCTGGTTATGAGTGTCTGGCTAGCTATTCAGGGCAGTGCGGCTGGTCTGGTTTTAGCCCTGGTTTTTCTGATACTGGCATTAATCTACGGATTTTCATTTGTCGCTCCAATTGGGGGAGCAGATATGCCCGTAGTTATCTCTCTATTGAATTCATTCACTGGATTATCTGCGGCTGCCGCTGGTCTCATTTATGGTAATCAAATCATGTTGGTGGGTGGAATTTTAGTTGGTGCTGCCGGTACCATACTTACCGTGCTTATGTGTCAGGCTATGAATCGTTCGTTATTTAACGTCATAGTCGGGGGTTTTGGAAGTGCCAGCCTTTCAGGTGGTGCCGGAACTGATGGAGACCAGGTGGCCAAAGTGGCGACTGTCAACGATGCAGCCATTCAGATGTTCTATGCAAATTCGGTAATGTTTGTTCCGGGTTATGGTTTAGCCGTTGCTCAAGCCCAAAAAACAGTCAAAGAACTGGATGATTTACTGGAGGCAAATGGAGTGGATGTAAAATACGCTATTCACCCTGTCGCTGGAAGAATGCCTGGTCATATGAATGTATTGCTGGCTGAGGCTGACGTACCTTACCCCAAACTGCTGGATCTTGATGATGCGAATGCAGCACTGAAAGACACAGATACCGTGGTAATTGTAGGTGCTAATGATGTGGTCAATCCCGCTGCGTTGGACGATGCTTCAAGCCCTATATATGGGATGCCCGTGCTGGAAGTCTGGAATGCCAAGAATATCATTGTACTAAAGAGAAGTATGAGTGCAGGTTATGCCGGCATTCAGAATCCATTGTTTTTTCATGAAAGAAACCGCATGCTCTTCGGAGATGCCAAAGACTCGATTCAAAAACTAGTTACTGAGGTCAAAAATATGTAAAACTGACCGATTGAAAACCGGGACAACCCGTGATCGATCGTGACCTCTGGAAAGCATGATATAGCTGGAGAAAAACCAATGAATTAACTCCAGGACAAGGTAAGATCAGTAGAACAGCCAATTATTTTTTACTTTGTAAAATCAATGCTATGCAACCATTTACTCTGGCAAAGTACGACATTGCTACCGGGGAAATATTCAGAAATATTTCCGTACCACAACTTTACGAAATAGCTCTGCGAAGAGAAAAAGGGACTGCGATATCCGATGTTGGTGCCTTGCTGGTCTATTCCGGCAAGAAAACTGGAAGAAGCCCGAAAGATAAACGCATCGTAAGGAATCCAAGCTCCGAAAACAATATTGATTGGGGAGATATCAACATTGGTTTGGATGAACATACCTTTATGATCAACCGCGAACGAGCCATTGATTTTCTAAATAGCTTAGAAAGAGTCTATGTCGTGGATGCCTATGCGGGTTGGGATCCAAAATACAGATTGAAGGTAAGGGTAATCTGCACCCGGGCATATCATGCCCTGTTCATGCAGAATATGCTCATCATGCCGAGTAAGGAAGAGCTGGAAACATTTGGCGATCCCGATTATGTAATTTTCAACGGTCGAGTATTTCCTGCAAACCGATACACTTCTGAAATGACTTCAACCACCAGCATTGATCTGGATCTGGAACGAAAGGAAATAGTCATTCTGGGTACAGAATATGCCGGCGAAATGAAAAAAGGCATCTTTTCCGTGATGAATTATCTGATGCCACTGCAAGACGTGTTACCGATGCATTGCTCCGCCAACGTGGGTTATGATAAGGATGTCTCGGTTCTTTTTGGACTGTCTGGAACAGGTAAAACCACCCTCAGTGCCGATCCTAATCGCCTTTTGATTGGAGATGACGAACACTGCTGGACAGACGAAGGTATTTTTAATATCGAAGGTGGTTGCTATGCCAAAGCAATTGATCTGAGCGAGGAAAATGAACCCGAGATCTTTCGGGCTATCCGGTTTGGTACCGTCCTCGAAAATGTGGTGTATGACGCTGCCACCCGTAAAGTAGATTATCACGACACCTCCATTACGCAGAATACTCGAGCCTCCTATCCCATCGATTTCATAGAGAAAGTTCAAATACCATCGGTGGCGGGTCATCCTAAACATGTGATTTTTCTTACCGCCGATGCTTTTGGTGTGCTGCCTCCTGTGAGCCGGCTTACCCCAGCTCAGGCAAGCTATCATTTTATTTCTGGTTATACGGCCAAGGTTGCCGGTACCGAAATGGGTGTGGTAGAACCACAGGCAACATTTTCAGCTTGCTTTGGAGCTGCATTTATGATGTGGCACCCCAATAAATACGCCGAACTCCTGGCAGCAAAAATTGAAAAACATGGAGCAAAAGCATGGTTGGTCAATACCGGTTGGACCGGAGGACCATACGGAGTGGGTTCCCGAATCAAATTGAAGTACACACGAGCCATCATCAATGCCATTCACAAAGGCGATTTTGATCAGGTCGCAACGGTCCTGGAACCACGGTTTGGACTCGAAGTTCCTTTAC
>JABDLW010000265.1 GCA_013001805.1 Saprospiraceae bacterium
GGGCTGGTGCCGTGATCTTGCAACCGACAGAGGAGGAAGACCGAGGTATTCTCACTTCAAAATTGCATTCCGATGGACGCGAGGCCGAGCATTTGGCCTTTATCAGCCCCGGCTGTCACGGTGGCTACCATGGCGAAAAAGACCAGTTTGGTTTCTCAGACAATCCATTTGACACAGTCTTTATCACTCAAAAAATGCTGGATGAAGCATTGATATACCCCAATATGAATGGACAACATGTTTTTAAATTCGCGGTCAAGAAGTTTCCCGAGGTGATTATGGAAGTACTCAGTGAAAATGGATACCAGCCGTCGGATCTAAAAATGCTGGTACCACATCAGGCCAACCTGCGTATCAGTCAGTTGGTGCAGAGGTTGCTCAAACTAAGGGACGATCAAGTATATAACAACATTCAGAAATATGGAAATACGACAGCGGCATCCATTCCGATAGCCTTATCTGAAGCATATCACGATGGAAAAATTGAAGGGGGAGATTTGGTGTGCCTGGCGGCTTTTGGTAGCGGATTTACCTGGGGAGCCAGTCTTCTAAAGTGGTAGACATGAAGGTAGATATCTTAGCCATTGGCGTACATCCGGATGATGTGGAGTTGAGTTGCTCAGGTACCCTGCTTCGGCAAATGAATCTGGGACATTCGGTAGCAATTGTCGACCTCACCCAGGGCGAACTCGGCACCCGGGGAAGCGGACAACTGAGGTTGCAAGAAGCAGATACAGCGGCAAAGATTTTAGGTATTCACCAGCGGACCAATCTCGGCATCCCCGACGGCTTCTTTGAGCTGACCGAAGACCACAAACGCAAAGTGGCCCAGGTCATACGTACATACCAACCCGACATCGTACTGGCAAACGCCATTGATGACCGGCATCCTGATCACGGGAGAGCAGCGAAACTGGTGTATGATGCCTGCTTCCTGGCTGGATTAAACAAGGTGGAAACATATGCTCCATCCGGTGATTTGCAAAAGCGATGGAGGCCCAAGGCAATTTACAATTACATTCAGGACAAGCTATTACCTGCTGATCTCATCGTTGATATCACCCCCTATCTCGGTAAAAAAATGGAGAGCATTCTTGCTTTCCGGTCACAGTTTTTTGATCCGGAGAGTACCGAAGATGAATCGCCTATTTCCGGGAAAGATTTTCTCGAATTTATCAAAGCACGTGCCCGAACTTATGGCCGGCAAATCGGTGTAGAGTTTGGGGAAGGTTATACGGTAGGACGGCCGGTTGGTGTCGAAAATCTACTTGATCTACGCTAAAATTCTCTCATGAGCGACCTAAGTCAATTGCAACTTTGGCGAGACGATACTCCCGGAGTAGAAAACCAAATCCACTTTAATAATGCCGGAGCCGCCTTGATGCCAGGGGTCGTTGTAGAAAGAATGAAACAACACCTGGACCTGGAGGCACAAATGGGTGGTTACGAAGCTGCGGCCTTCATGAGTGAGGCCATTCAGAAATTCTATCAAAATATGGCCCAACTGTTTGGTGGGTTACCTGCTAATTATGCTTTTACAGCCAATGCTACCGATGCCTATAACCGGGCCTTGAGCGCCATCCAGTTTCAAAAGAATGATTTAATACTCACGACCACAAATGATTACGCCTCCAACTTTCTGGCATTTCTGAGTTTACAGAAAAGATTTGGCATTCAGTTAATCACTGCCGAAAATACAACCAGTGGTGAGGTAGACCTTCAATCAATCCAGAGTCTTATCAAAAAACATAAACCAAAACTGGTTTCGGTTACTGAGATTCCTACAAATTCAGGACTTGTTCAACCCGTGAAGGAGATCGGACAAATATGCCATGAACAGGAAGTACTTTATATCGTCGACGGCTGTCAGGCAGTGGGACAGATGGCAATTGATATTCCCGGCATACAGTGCGATTTCTATAGTGCCACCTTTCGCAAGTTCTTACGTGGCCCGAGAGGTGCCGGATTTCTCTATGCCGGCAATAAAATTTTGAGCGAGGGTTATCATCCTTTATTTCTGGATATGCGTGGTGCCGATTGGACCAGTCCAGGTGGTTATAAATTGCGAAAGGGAGCAACGAGGTTTGAAGACTGGGAAAACTCCTACGCCCTCATGCTGGGTGCAAGTGCAGCTCTGGAATATGCCAATGAGGTGGGCATGTCTACTATTGAACAAAGGGTAGTCAGCCTTGCCCATCGCCTTCGCAATGATTTAGCTGAATTACCTCATATCAAAGTTCTCGATCGGGGCATCAGGAAAGGTGGTATTGTCACTCTCACCTCTGAACGCTGGCAACAAGAGCCATTGAAACGATACTTGAGAAGCAATCAAATCAATGCTTCCTTTGTAAACCGAACTTCTGCTCTTTTGGATTTTGATGAAAAAAAGGTCAATTGGGCCCTCCGGCTCTCACCACACTACTACAACAATTTGGAGGAAATCGAGCGGGTCGTTGATAGCGTTAGCAGGATAACTTCTGACGCTAGGTAGTAAAAGATCAGGTCATGTTTATAGAAGTAATGGTCGAACCAAAGGCTGGATCTAATACAGACCCATATGTGGCCATCAACGCCGCTTCTTCTTCTTTGGACTGTGCTCCCTGAGAGTTCGGACAGCTTGCCGAGGATTACTATTTACATTGTCGATATGCACGGGAGTGAACAGATCTCCAATGACCACACCCAGGCCCACGCCCAGAATACCACCTAATATAGGTTCGATGAATCCATTGCTTGGCGGTTGATCAATGAGTTCGATGTTAGCTTGCCTGATCCGGTCCGGACGAAATTGGCGACCAAGAAAGTAACCTGCGGCTCCGCCAATAGCCCCTCCAATCAAATTGGTTTGCCACTTTCTTTTCTTGGAAATAATGGTAATATGTTTAATCTGATCCAGTGGGACTACACCACTAAAGTACATAGGGCGTAGAGTTCGCTCATGAAAAGTGCGGTTGACAATGGTAATGGACGAATTGCTTACCCTGTCAAGGTAAGACCGTGGATATGATTTTTCAATTAGATCGATATAAACAATGGGCATTTTAGCCAGATCACTGGCCTTGAACTGGTTGCTACGCCTTTGTCCAAAAACAGATGTGAGAAAAAGTGTACACAGGCACACAATCATCCATTTAGAGCTTTTCATAGAATTTGCAGTAAGTGATAAAAAAAACACCACCTATAATATTAACGTTCAGTATGTCATGTATGTCCCCCGTTACTATTCTGCCAGGCACTCAAACACCAAACGATAAAAGTCAGGATGCGACTGCCAGGTCTGAGCCGAAACAATGTGGCCATCCCGGACCGCTTCTTCTTCGCAGAAAGTACCGCCATTAGATTCTACTTCAAAACGGACATGCTCATAACAAGTCAATTTTTTTGCAGAGCCAATCCCAGCTGCCAATAAGATTTGTATCCCATGACAAATGGAAAAGATCCACTTACCCTCCTGGTCAAATGCTTGTAGTACCGCAATAAGTTTTTGATCATGACGCAAATACTCGGGAGCGCGCCCGCCCAACAATAGTATTGCATCAAAATGTTCTACTTTGATGTCATCAAATGTCATATCTGAATTCACCTTATAACCAGGAGATTCCTTGTAAGTGTCCCATCCCGGCTCAAAATCGTGTATGACCAAATTTAGTCGCTTCAAAGAGGGAGCTGCAATTTTTGCCTTTAAACCTGCCTCTTCGAAACGATGCAAGGCGTAGAGTGTTTCGTAGCTCTCACCAGCATCTCCAGTGATGATCAATATGGACTTACTCATAACGTTAAGATACCCTATTCGGAAGTCAGGAGCAACAAATCGACCTGATATTGCAAAAATTAACAAATATTTTTTCCCATTATATCTGCGGTCTTATTGCCGTAATTAGCCCATATACTTTGGGGAACAACCCGGCAACGTCTTGGTAATAAGCATTATATGTGTTAACCATTAAGTTAGGTACTGATATGTACGGTAACTCTGTCGATCTCAAAGACTTTCCCAATATCTAAAATTCTCATATTATCCATAACTCAGCCTGAGGCCTCACTTTTCAGGATAAGATAATCCAGGGAATGCATTATTAATGGTGATTATGTCAATGGCACGACCCTTCGAAGCAAAGTTTTTCGGACTCAATTGTCTGGACAATGGAGGAGTTACATCCATCGTTCAAAATTTGCTTATTGGCGGTATTTCGTCTATATTGCCCCTGAGTAATGTTTTAGAGAAAACCATTTTTATTTACACTTAAAGCCCGATCATGCCCGTACCCGAACGTCATGTAGGCCGGCTATGTTACACACTATTGCTGGCTCTCTCCGCGACCATTTTAAGCTCCGCTCAAACCCTCGTTGGGGGTTCTTTATTTGCCCCCGCCCCTGCAGAAGTAACCGAAGGCAATAAGCTGTGGTTGCAGTATCAAAATTCATTCATGTTTAAAGATCGCCTGTTTATTGACACCGATTTTGGTCACATTTTCAATGCTTCCTCCCGAGCTAAGAGACTCAATATCAGAAGTGTCTTTAAATATCAACTGACGGACAACATTAAAATAGGAACCGGAATGGGGTTTTTCTGGCATTATGACCGACCCGACCTCGAGCAAGAATTGCGATTCGTACAGGAAATCAACTACCGGAAGAATTTTGGCGCAAGTATCTTGTACCAGGATCTTAGACTTGAAGAGCGAATTTCTCAAGGGGTGGTCATTTTTGATGATTATCAGACACGTGTGCGCTATCGGCTCGGAATAACTATTCCAACTAACGGTGCCATGTATTTTGGTGCCTACGATGAAATATTTAAAAATCTTTCGCAGCAAGATGAAGTGGCCTCTTCATTTTTTTCGATGAATCGAGCCGGAGTTCTGGCAGGATTTAATACCTACCAGCGTTTTCGCATCGAGGCTCATTTGATGATGGAAGACCGCTATCATGCAGATGCAGCAAAAAATGAACGATCCTTTATCTTCACGGTGATGGTCAAACAGATCATTTAAGTGGACCTTAATCCTGGCACAAAAAAAGAGTCTGCTCTTAGGTCATGAGAGCGGAATCATCAACTATCTCCTTCATATGCAAATCCCCACTGCCAGTGTCATAGATTCTTTTTGATCAAAAGAATAAATCCCCAGCTGGTTGTATAGGCTAAAACACTGTTTTTAATTACCTTGCCGGGACCGTTTAATAGTGTTATGAGGCTGAACCTGTGGATTGGAGTATACTTACTCCCTATTTCCTTATATTCCTGTTTGTCAATGGAAAGTAATGTTTCCCGGCAGGAATCACTTAAGGTGGTTTATAATGCCATCTTACTGGAGGGAGATACCACTAACTATGAGGTCTTTATCATGGACGCCGATGGCAAGAATCAGCGTAATATCAGCAACAATACTGCAGTTGATTGGGCATATCATGCCGAAGGTGATCGCATCTATTTCATTTCCGACCGCGACACGGTGGGAGGTATTTACTTTCTCTATCAAATGAGTCTGGCAGGTACAAAACTGGAGCGACTCGTAGACAAACCCGTTGTCGACTCCTGGATAGATACCCGGTATGGGGGTAGAGAATTGGTGGTTTGTCAGCGGTCGGAATCCTTTTATTCCATTTCGATCATCGATTCTTCAGGATCAGAAGTGATTGAGCTGATACGAACCGATCAATACGATGTTTCTGACCCTGTGTTTAGTCCCGAAGGAAATTGGATAGTCTACCGTTCTACACGGTCGGGACAGGACGAACTCTGGATTGTGGATGAATACGGAGCCTATCAAAGGCAGATTACTACTTACCGGGATCAGATGTCATCCGATGAGGATGCCTACCGCGCCGGTCCTCCGCGCTGGGTGCCAAACACCAGGGCGGTTTCATACACTTCGAAGGTGGGAGATAATTACAGCATATTTCAGGTGAACATTGACGGAAAGGAGCCCCGGCAAATTACCTTTGGTGGGGGCGATGAAGGGTGGCATAGTTGGTCTCCGGATGGGAAGTTTCTTATCTACGATGGCTGCGAAAATCCCGGTACTAACAGTGATTTATTTCTCCTTGACCTGGATGCCGGACAAACCACTCGCCTGACCAGTACTGGGTATCCGGAACGAGGACCCATCTTTGTTGCATTGACGCCAAGTATGGAAACAACGAAGTGAGTGCACCGATGAAATGCCCCTTGAGCCAGCCTTTACCCGCCAATAGATGGCAGCAAAAGAACTTTATCCGGTCGAAACAGCAGAAGTGGTAATTTAAGGACTATAGCCCAAATGATCTTTTGTTGACCCCGCTTGTTTGTCTGGTTCTAATCAAGGATCTGACTGGCCCTTCTTGGTGCAGATTGGAACTCCCCCGCTTTCCTTGCCCTAATCAAGTCTAACTCAGATAGCACCTTATTCTTGCACAAATTGCAAGGTGACTGAATGACAAATCATTAACAGAGCTAGCTCCGTTTTCTACATTTTCTGAACCGGGAATGTTTTCACAGAACTGCCGTTTACCACGCTCAGGTAAAAAACACCTTGTTGCAATGTCGATAAATCTAAGGTATGTCGACTCGACTCGATCCGGCCACTCAAGATTAATTGCCCCAGAGAAGACCTCACTTCATAGGTGGGTAGATTTGCCTGATCAGTACCTGCGATCGTTACTTGCTCCGAAGTCAATGTGGGAAAAACCCTGACCTCTCCTGTCCGGTCATATTTGATGGTGACGATAGATGAATATTCAGTGCTGCCATCGACGTCCACAGAATTCAGGCGATAATAATTCATACCGGTGAGAGGCTGTGGATCAAGATAGTGGTAAACGCTGTATTTATCCGGTCCGCCTTTGGCATCCATCCAATCCTGTGTATTCCAGTATTCTGCATCTTGACTGCGCTGAATATAAAAACCCTCAAAGTTGATCTCAGAGGCTGTTTCCCAGGAAAGCTTTATACCATCGGTGGTGGGTGTGCCGGAAAATTGTACTAACTCTACCGGTAAAAGCGCACAAGAGGGAAACAAGGTGAAACCACCTTCCTGCCCCGCCGGACCATCTACTACCACATAATAAACACCAGCTGCCAGTTGCATTTTAATCGCTTCAGCCATGGCCCCGGTATCACTCTTCGCCAAACAAGCATTGGGTTGGAACACTCCCTCATCGATCTCCGTACTGCTCAAAAGGTATAAATCTAAGTCTGTGCCTTGCGGTTGTAAAGTAAATGTGACCTCGTCAGGGACCACCAATTCGAATTCATAGGTCAGGTCACCACCATCGGTACCGGCCATCGGGCCGCAAGCTGCATAATCGGCTGCGCTTCGGTAGCTAATACGCCCTTCGGTTGAACCAACTACCGGCTGTTGGCAAACCATGCTACCAAAATCCCGGGAACACGATATGGATAAATTAAAAGTTCCTTCAATCAGGATATCAGGCACTCCCGCAATCAGATCTCCATCCACGAGTATCCAGTAAACACCCACCGGAAGAATCCCATGAATCCTTTCAACTGTCGAACCTGTGTCACTAATCCCGACGCAAAGGCCGGGACAGGAACTTCCGTCAATGATGTCTACAGCATTACTTAAAAGGAACAAATGCAATCCCATTTCATCTAACTTCTCCAGCGTAATGTCTACAGTCTTGGGCTCATCAACCTCAAAACGATACAGCAGTTCACCAGCCCCATAAGTATTGACCACCGCATCAAAACATCCGGCATAATCTAAGACTCCATAATTGCTCACCCGGCCAACGGTCGAACCATTTACCACCTCACCACAATCGATATCGGTATAGTCCTTTTCGCAACGTACGACCAATTCATAAAGGCCTTCCCCCTCAAGTGAAAGGTCAGGTCCCAAATTGCCGTCTACCGATAGCCAATAAGTGCCTGGACCTAATCTAATCTCCAGGTCGGTTCCATCGCTGGTACGAGCGATGCAAGTATCGGGACAGTCCTGATTTGCCGTGTCTACCGTATTCGATAACAGGAACAACTCCAGAGTGGCTCCTTCCAGAGAAGTGAGCTCAATGGATACGCTTGAAGAATCCGTTAAGACAAATTTATACTGCTGGTCACCGGCATTAAAAATTTCTTGTGGTCCGACACATTCGGCGTAGTCAGCCACGGTAAAATCGTTGGCTTTGCCAATCGTGCTATCTGTAACGATCACATTACAAGTTATATCCTTAGCATCTTCGGGAGCTTCAAAAAAGGAGCCGGCATGAATATGGGAGGAATATGAGAGTATAATCACTAACAACAATGGCACAAGTCGCATAAAGTCGGTCTTTACGTTCATTTGGATAAAGTTTACGTGCAATAAATATAGTACTATAATTTAATACATAATCAAGATCTGCGACTTTTTTGAAACGATGCTGTAACCCCCTTTAGAAAACGCTACTTCTGTAATATAACTTTAACCCCGGGAGTCTTGACTTCGGGCATTGTGGTCAACAACCCGATGGACTGGTGCAAAGTACAGGTTCCCGTTATGATTTTATGGATTGGCAATTTATGCAACCGAATAAAATCAAGCATATTCCGGTATTGCCATGCCTGTATTCCGTGACTTCCTATGACTTCAAGTTCGTGGGCAACTACCCGCTCAAACGAGAAAGACGGCACACCCATCTGATCCGGTAATAACCCCACCTGAACATACCTGCCACGTCTTCGCAAAAGACCAATGCACTCCCCCAGCAGGTCCTTAACTCCGATGGCATCAACACAAGCGTGAACTCCCTTTCCCGACCACGCCAGAATCTCCTTCTTCCCTTTTTCATCCAGTGAATTTAATGTTATAGCGGCTCCGCATTTACCGGCCAGTTTCCGGGCTTCAGGGTTAAGGTCCATTGCGGCGACGTGTACTCCCAATGCCTGGGCGATCATAATCGACGATAATCCAACGCCACCACAGCCTATCACCAAAAGATAGTCAGTTTCCCTGATTTTGGCCTGATCCCGCAAGGCCCGGTAAGCCGTACCAAAACGGCATCCCAGCACAGCTGCCGTAGCAAAATCCATATCATTGGGCAGCTCCACTAAATTGACCATCGCGTTTTTCACTTCTACATATTGCGCAAAAGATCCCCAGCTGCTAAAACCCGCTTGCTCCTGAAATTCACACACCTGATGATCCTGCTGCAGACAATAGTCGCATTTTCCGCATGCCTGGACAAATGGTGTTGTTACCCTCTGACCAATGTTCCAACCTTTTACTTCAGATCCTACTGCACTGATAATCCCGGCAAACTCGTGGCCGGGTACGTGAGGTAATTGAATATCCCGGTCATGCCCCATCCAACCGTGCCAGTCGCTGCGACAAATGCCACTGGCTTTCACCTGTACTAAAACGGAGGTTGGTTCGATGGATGGTATCGGTAATCTGCTTAGGACAGGTGTCTTACCGAACTCATCGTAATATACTGCGGTCATTTCCCTGGCATGCGGCATGATGTACTACCTTCATTTTGTAGTAGACGAACCCATTAATTGATATCGATAATTTCTTCCTGTTTTTTATCATCTCTTCGTTGTCGTCGCTAACAGGACATCTGCCCTGCTTCACTCCTCCGGTCTTGATATGACACAAGGGTACCTTTATTTACTCCGTTCATGGCCTGAACGTTCCCGAAAAGTGGGGAGCTGGACTGATCTTTTAAATTCATAACGTCGTTGAAGCTCAATTACGTAGCTCCGGCTATGTGCTTTCGCTTCGCCTTGTTTGAATTCAAAATCTCTCATCCTCAGTCTCATTCAGGAGTTAATAGAGCTACCCATAAAACATCTTGAAATTCTGACGAAAAAACTAATGGGTTAGTCTACTAGGAAAGGAATGAAGGTACAGTTTCCTGAGTTTTTCTAAATCATTTCACCCCCTCTTGTGTTTCTAAGGTATGTCTGCGGTAAAATGGTGGTGTTTAATTTTGATCCTTCTGGCTTTAGGCAGCTCTTGCAGCCAGCGTAGTGATCTGCGAACGAACCTATGCCTCATCACCCAACATCACGATAAGGTGATTCCGGATATCACTATCTATGTCAAATTTAATACCGATGATTTTCCCGGATATGACCCACCGGAGCAATTCGACCGGGTGATTGTATCGGATGCACAGGGAAAAGTCTGTCTCAGTGACTTTCCATTGGGTCATCATTGGTTTGTGGGAATTGGTTATGACGAAGAAATTCGTGAACAAGTGATCGGAAATATCGACTTATATTTTGACCTGCGAAATCTCAGTGCAGAGGCCATTCTTTATGTCGGGGAAGAATGATAATACCAGCTGCACTATTCCGTACTGACACGCAGAATTAATGGCACGATCTTACCTCCGCTTCTTGTTTTTACTTCAAACCCCATTTTATCTTTATAATAGGTAATATCAGAAAATGGCACCATGTGCTTTCTCAATAACCGGGGTAAATCATCATTTATATCACCTCGTGCTTTAACCAGCTGTTCTCCCAAAAAGTCAATGTATTTTGGTTTAATCCTGCTTTCGGAGAATAATACAATCAGATGATCTTCACCTTCCTGGGTCAACGTCAATGCGCTCTCCTGCGAAGGAATCGTGAGGGTAGAACCGGTTCCAATTAACAAAGCGGATTCGTTTTGACTATTAAATTTCTCGTTGTACGAAGCTGACTTAGGAAAATGTACCTCCACCTTACCCTGGGGATCGACGCTAAATACATAAATAAAGCCATTGGCAAATTCACTGGTGACATCTAATTGAAACTGGTCGCCTATTTTTCTTTCGGGAAGGACGTAGTAGTTATCCTTTAGCATCACATCCTGGTCGCGAAATAGGGGTTGATCGTTAAACCATTGTCCCGTATATAATTTAAATCCAAAGGTACCGGACAGAGACCTTAGATCACGCTCCTGGGCATCCGGAGATTCTGGAGTCATGTCTGTATTAAAATCGATAGGTGCACCTCCCTGTAGCATTAAAGCGTAGGCGTGGCGGCAATATTCGGCAAAATGAGCATATCGCACCCAGATAAATCCTTTTTCCCCCCAATTTTTGCCCCAACTATTCATTATTTTAAAGGCTCCTTTCATTTCATCAGCCAGGTCGGATCTGCCCGGATTAAATTTCTGATCATCGTAACCCACTACCACCATGGCGTGGCCACCGGCAAAAGTTTGATCTCCAATATTGGGAAACCAACTTCGGTCACCCGCTTCAATGGTATAAAAGTTGTTTAATATTTTCATACCAATGACAACTGGTTTATGCTGTGCCAGTACCATTTTTACGTTTTTAATTTTAATCGTTGCCGAATCCCGTGGATCAAATAATCGAATAAACTCGTCCAGACGGAAATTAGAGGCGCTTTGTAAAACTCCGGGGCTGGCCTCTTTGCCACATTCATTGACATCAAAATCGAATTCCCGGGCGAGGCAATTTCCTTTTTCCTGCATCGTCCGCAATGCGGTGGGCATCCTAATGGCTCCACAGTCATCGTCACTTAGCAGGTTGTAAATAAAAAGGGCTGAATTTGCATTTTTTGTAATCAGGTCCTTATCAGTCCACTTCTGGCGAATTGCCCGTTCGATGGTCATCGCAGCATAGCCGGCTGACCAACCTACACAGGACGAAATTTCACCCTGATGCCGGACCTCCGGGCAGAAAGGGGTGAGATCTACTTCGATTGGAATGGCTTTTTGTCCGCTGCTGATCTGGATATTTTCCGAAGTATAGGGTAACTCACTGTATTCTTCATCGTCCAAAATCAGTCCGAGGGGGTAGGATGATTGCGCAAAAATCAGGCTCGGGAACAAAAGCG
>JABDLW010000296.1 GCA_013001805.1 Saprospiraceae bacterium
CTGTGTGAGCGCATGAATTAGTCCCACGTCATTGATTTTTTCCCTGAGATCAGAAGGTTCCCCTCCAAATGAAAAACGCCCGAAGCGGGTTCCACCTGCTCCCAAAGCCCAACTGGGTATAGCAACCTGAAAATTTTGAACTTGCAAAAGGACTTCATCCACATCCACCCCTTTATCCGAGAGTTTTTGTTTCAGAAAGTGAAATTCAGATTGGTGGGCTGATATACGTTCGGCATTGAGTGTGGTAATTTGCTCCTGGGTAATTTTCATTTCTGGTTATTTTCGAAGATCTAAATTTAATGAGATGATGCCTGGCCCATAATCTCCAAGCTAAAATACACAGATGTTTCCAGTTAAGTGTTCTGCTCCATTCTGGAAAGATAAATAATCTGTCTGCAAATCAACTCCCTCGTTTATGTTTCCAATTTTCCTAACCCAAGTACTCGTAATGCCATATATTTAGGAAGACTAATGCACTTTAGATGAAACGTCGAGACTTTCTTGCAGCAGGGTCAGCAGCACCCATCTTCGGTAATTCACTATTTAACCTGGCGGCAGCAGGACATGACACTGCGGCTGACCTGCCACCCCTGCCGTTTCGAGACATGGTGAGTGGCTTAAAGATTACAGAAGTAAAAATGGTGAATCCCCGACGAAAGAAGACGTGGCCCGAATACACACCGGCCGCCGGATCCTGGTCAACTGGAGGAGTTGAAGTAGCCAATCCCATGTCAATCTATCCTAAATACAAACCGCAACGATCGCTATTTATGAGTGATGATATGGGGCCCACAGCGGTGCAGATCATTACTGACAAAGGTGTCTCGGGAATTGGGTACGGTGGTCCGGGTGCCAGTTTTGTCATTGAGAAACACTTAACCAAACTATTGCTCAACGAGGATCCATTTAATGTGGAGAGACTCTGGGACATTATGTGGAGATCGACTCTGTACTATGGTCGAAAAGGATTGGTAGTGCATGCCATCAGTGCCGTTGATAATGCTCTCTGGGACGTGATAGGTAAAGCGTTAAACACTCCGGTGTATCAGCTACTTGGAGGAAAGACCAAGGATAGGATACCTGGCTACTGCACTGGTAATGATCTGGAGCAACACGTAGAGTTTGGCTACACAAAATTAAAGTTAGCGGTCCCATATGGTCCGGCGGATGGTCGTGAGGGTTTGCAGAAAAATATCGAATTAGTAGAGCGGGCCCGCAATCTGCTGGGACCGGATGGAGAGATCATGCTGGACTGCTGGATGGCTTTTACCGAAGACTATACCTATCAATTTGCGGAAGCACTTGAGCCATACCGGGTGTACTGGATGGAGGAATGCTTACCGCCCGATGATTATCCGGGATTTGCCCGCCTTAATCAGCGCATCACATCGACCCGCATCGTGACCGGCGAGCATGAATACACCAGATATGGTTTTAAACTCTTGCAGGATTATGATGCCGCAAAGATCTGGCAACCGGATATGAATTGGTGTGGAGGATTAACTGAATTGCGAAGAATAGCTGCGATGGCAGCGGCAGATGATATTCCAGTTATCCTGCACGGTGGCTGGCGCGGTGGTGGACCGCAATTCATAATGGCCACTCCGAATAGTCCCTGGTGTGAGATGTTTATGCCCCCACCCGGAGGCCCCAGAGAAGTGTACGAACTTTATGAAGAAGAAAATCGAATAACACGAGGCCCGGAGGGCATTTATATGGAACCGTCCGATAGGCCTGGCTTTGGCTGGGAATTAGATGTTTGATCTTTTAGCGACGGAGTCAGAGATTAAATTTTGAAAAAAAGAATTCTCACAGATAAAATTAGATATGCATTCTCTTTCACAGAGAATAATTCCGGCATGCTCTTCTCGCGAGGCAAAAACTATCGATGTGAAAACGGAATTCTTAGGCCATAGTATTAAGAAAAAATCCTTTTATAATTCTCCACAATTAATCCTGCAAAAGGAGCTGCTTGTGCTTCCAACTTATTCATGTCTGTAGGTGATAGCTTTTTCATGTCCTTTAATACTTGCACATTTTCTTCCAATTCATGCATAAAACGGCATCCGCTACAAAGTGCAGAAACCGGCAAAGAATAAACATATTGATGCAGGTTTGCGTGGGTTAGTTCAGTTTGACCTAACATGTCCGGAATATCTTCGGACAAAATTTCCTTTGGAGTGGTATCAATCCTAGCACCCATCATACTACCAAAAGCCATAGTTTTCATGGCAATTATGCCATATTTCTTCTCCAATAAGACCGGCAACACATGATGCTGGAAGGATTCAAAAGAAGGATCACAGACATTCAATGGCATTTGGCAGGTGTCAAATTCTATTCCCAGTTCATCAAGTTTGCTTAGAAAGTACAAATGTGTTTTAGGGTTTTGATGGCCGGTAAATCCAATGTATCGGGTTTTTCCCTATTCCTTAGCTTCCAAAAACACATCCAAAACACCGTCTCTAAGTCGGTTGTCCACATCTTCCGGGGTCGTGAATGTGTGTATTTGCCACAAATCCAAATAATCGGTATTCAACGCTTTGAGTGACTCATCCAATTGCTGACGCACTCCCTCACCTGTTCTAGCAGGTGCTTTAGACATCAAAAATATTTGATCTCGATATTTGGGTGTCAAAAACCGCCCCATATATTCTTCTGAGCGACCATCGTGATATCTTCTGGCATTGTCAAAGAATCGTATTCCTAATTCAATAGAGCGCTCAACCATCGCTTCGGCTTCTTTAGGATTTTCGGTTATTCCCAGATGATATCCACCCAGACAAAATGCAGTCACCTTTTCTCCACTTCGAGTTATTTGACGCTGTGGTAAAACATCGCCAAGTTTATCTTGAACCGGAATGGCACTTGCCCAATCTGAAATAAGACCAAAGGCGGCGACGGCTGTCGCTTTTTTATAAAGGCACGTCTATTTTCCATCTTCATTTTTATTTAGGGAGCTGATAATTTTTTGCTGTCGATCGAAGGTGGGGATAAATCTACTAAAATTCAAATGCAACTACCAGAACTCGCTTAAATTCTGCGCTATAGTGGATTCCCCATATTGCTCGCATTATGGCTTGTTTCAGAATACTTTGCTACCAGGACTTAAGAATATTTTGCTAAAGCAATTGATATCAATATGCTCCATTTTATTCAAATGTCAATTTCAAATATTTCACAGTAATTTCTATTCTGACTTAAATTTTGACTGTAATCTCTGATAATTAGATTATTTATTGGTCGAATTGCATCGATTTGACTAGTAGAAATTGAGCATACTTTGCATGGCTTAAGCATAAACAAGGCATTATCCCAAGTACTCAATTTTATCCAATTTCTTTAGAGCACTCCTTTCATATAGTTCATATACCAAGCCATCTTTTAATCCAACACTAGGCACCAATATTTGGTCGCTTTTCATTGCCTTGAGCACATGGATGTAGATCTCAGACGCTGGGACAATCACGTCGGCCCGGTCCGGATTCATTTTTAATATTGACATCCTTGCTCATAGGTAAATTCATTGACGTAGGCCCTGAGCGCCTTTAGTTCAGCGAGAGCCAATGTTCGATTGTTTGCCTTGTTTGCCAGACTATACAATCTGTTTATATTGCCACCTGTACCTATCCCGATGGCATTCTTTGCTTGTAAAAACGTGAATTCTTAATATATTCCTGTTCCAAGTCGATAATAAGTCAGTCCAACGGCTATTTCATTCTGATTACGCCCATCAATCAGAAATGACTTATCTTTTCCTCAAATACCTGTATTTTGTCAAGGGCAATAATATTATTATAAACGATGAACCGTCGTCAGTTTTTGGGAGGATTAGCATCTACGGTAGCTGCAGCCAGTATCAAATTACCTATTTCCCCTTATGCAGATGAATCCGGGCTGAAGATTACTTCTGTGGAAGCCTTCCCAATTAAATTGTGGAATCGATCGAATCAGGGCGCATTACCTTCATTTGCCTCTGATTACGATCCTGAGCGATGGCGATACCGCGGTAAATTCTCACAGCTAACCAGTGCAATTATCGTCATCATCAAGACCGATCAGGGCATTATAGGTTACGGATTAGGTGCAGGCGGAAGTGTGGCTCGCGAAATCATCCATGGTCACCTTCGACATTTGTTAATCGGTACCAACCCTCTGAATGTCGAATTGCTCTGGGATCAAATGTATACTTCGAGCATTGCCTATGGCCGCCGGGGGGTATTCATCATGGCCTTGAGTGGGGTTGACAATGCACTGTGGGATGTCCTCGGCAAACATGCGGCCCAGCCCGTGTACAGGCTGCTTGGTGGAACAACTAAGGAAAAGATTCCAATCTATCAGACCGTCATCAACGAAACTACCACAGATGCTGCCCTGTCCATGGG
>JABDLW010000298.1 GCA_013001805.1 Saprospiraceae bacterium
CCTCTTGGCCAATAGGTGGTGTGTAAATACCAGTGACCGGGTCGAAGTCAGGCGTATTGAAGATCTTGATATCGCTCCAAGGAGATTCTATCCCATTGCCATCATGTCCACACTCACACCGTACCTGCCACTCATATCTGAAATTAGGTTCGGCACGATTGGAATTATTGACTCCGTCTGCTCGATACTTCACCGGCCACTTGAATATCTCACGAGGTGAATCATCGGGATAGGTCTTTTTCCTATCCGATATTAAGATGGTGTCTGGATTCAGGATAACGGGACCTATTGGATTTCCTGTTGGAGGATCGAGAACTCGTTTCTTCCAGAACTTGATATCACACATGGCGGCATCCTCATCCGTATAACGGATCTCTGGAATCGCTTTATACCATTTCAATTGCACTCTATCCTTCACTCCATTCACTGGGTCGAAAGATTTCGTAAGATCGACAGGTGCAGTTTCAAAGACTAAACAATCATCTACAAGAAATCCACATCCAATACTGAATCCATCACCAATACTTCCTGCAAAAATAGAGTTGCTTGTAGATTGTTCGTAACATAAGGCACTAAATCCATCGCCATGACTACCTGCAAAAATGGAATTGCTTGTTGACTGCTCGAAACATGAAGCTATGAATCCATCGCCAGAGCTGCCTTCGAAAATCGAATTGCTCGTGGGCTGTTCAAAGCACAAGGAGCTATAACCATCTCCAATACCTCCACTGTAAATGTCATTACTAGTACTCTGTTCAAAGCAAATTGTCGCATAACCATCCCCAAAACCCCCTTCAAAAATGGGATTCGAGGATACTTGCTCATAACATTCTGATTCATAGCCATCTTCCATACTTCCATAGAAGATCGCATTATTGACCTGTCCGTTCAATCCTAGGATATAGAACAGGAAAAACCCAAAAAAGAGTAGCTTGAGGTATGCGTGAGATCGGATGAACATCAGATACGTTTATGGTGCTGTACGGACCAATCTGCCTCCTACATCAGAAAAGCGGCCGGCTATGTCAAAATTGACCAGATCGCGTGCTGAAACGGTGATATCAAAAGCAATTCTAGTATAAGATCCTCCTCTTACTCCGGTCCCGTCTGCAATCGGGGCAATAGTTACTGAAGGCCAAGTTGTCCCTATCGTTGCATTACCTGATGAATTAATGACACCATTACCATGGATTCCTGTGAATTGGCGCCCTTCGACATTACCTACAGTAATTGTTTGTTCCCAAAGATTCCCTGTCATTTCCATTACTCCATAATAGGAACCACCGGTTTCTTGCCTGGTTTTGTTTACAGCGGAGGCAGCAACGATACCGCAGCGTCTCGGAATGTTATTCGTAAGGTCGGTAACCGAATAGATCGCATTTCCTGTTCCTACTGCGGCATTTGAGATCTGCTCGCTAGGGGTGCCCTGATTGCCATAGTTATAAGCATTTACAGCAATAAAAGAACTGCCCCAAGCAAATTCATCGGCCCCTGCAGGTCGTGTGCCACGACAGGCTTTTTCGTATTCTAGCTCCGACATCGGCCGCAGTCCGATCCAGTCGGCATAAGCTGCCACATCGGCCCAGCTTATAAAATTACAGGCTCTGTCAGGTGTTGTTGTAGTATATAATTCGGGGGCTGCTCCTGAATCGGAGATCTGATAGCCGCTTTGGCCAAGGTTGTCTGCATCATATCTGTTTGCTGTTGCAGAAAGTGGCAGTTTATTAAGGAAGTCTGCATATTGTTGTTGGCTGATCTCATATTTCATGGTATAAAAGGCGTTAAAACCTTTTGGGAAAGCCGCGGGAAGTGATTGGGTGGTAGCGGAACTAAAATCATCAACTGGAAAGTTTCCATTGTTCAAAACATTCAGGTTGGTTGACAGGTTTCCACCAAGTGTAATAGCGCCTTCCGAAGTGATGGAAAACGGGTTGGTCGTAGCGCCAGCCTGAAAATTGCCATCGCCATTAGGGGAATCATCACCAACAACAAAAGCTCCTTGAGGGATGTAGACCATTTCGATAGCCAGCACACAAACTTCGAGGACGGCATCATCGGGTGTACCTCCATAATTAAGTTGCAGTTGAATGCCAGTGCCAGGAAAATCCCCGGAACCATCGGAATCCCGATGTATAAAAACTCCTGTAGCACCGGCAAAGTCACCGGTAATCCCGGAGGGAAAAATTGATCCGCCCGACAGAACACTGCCATGAAGCCATGTTGTCCCCGGTGTTTCCCTATATTTTATCACGACCCATGCAGCATCCCAATTAGATTCAAGTGTGCTTGTTCGCCATGAATTCTCCCAGATAAGATCGAATTGGACTTGATAAGTATTCAGCGAAGTATTCTGACCAGACAATGAGATATTCGACACTTGAATATTTCCAGCCATTGCTGATGTACTTGAAATAATGAGGAGAATTAGAAAGGTATTGAGGGATTTCATAATAATTGAATTAGCGTGAAAAAAGCCAGCGACACAAGACTCTAGCGCCATCTGGTGAAATCTCCGTAAAAGATAAATTTTTTTAGACAAGAGTGCAAGACACATGAGAATTCGGTCAATTTGAATGAGTAATCGGTACAGAAATGATGTCTAGATGCATATTCATGAGAAATAAGAAAGCTATATACGCTCCTT
>JABDLW010000325.1 GCA_013001805.1 Saprospiraceae bacterium
GGTAGAAATGGCGATCAGGATGGCTATGGCCAGGGCGCCCCAGACAACTACTTGGCTGATAGCATCACTTGCGACGGCCGTGGAAGCAGCCATACCTTCTACCCCAAGAAGTTTGAGATAAGCATAATTGGCAACCAAGTACATTAGCGTTACTACAATTGCACCCATGATCATGGCAGCGGGAACACTTTTCGCAGGCGTTTTTACCTCGCCAGCCAGATAAGATGCATGATGCCAGCCACCATAGCTCCAAACAATGCCAACCATGGCACCCGAATAAGCAGCTAAAGGGCCGTATTCCGTAGATCCAAGAACAGGACCAATCTCAATGTGATGCACGGTCCAAATTAGTCCGCAAACCGCAATAGCAAGAATTCCGAGCAACTTGGTTACAGTAAAGATGTTGCTAAAAGTTTCGGCCTGTTTAACGCCTCGAATATTGATGACCGTCACGACAATGATGCCCGAAATAGCTACTAAAAGAATACCCCTGTCTCCAAGTGGATAAATAAAATCTATGTATCTCGCAAAGGCAATGCTCAATGCAGCTATGGCCCCTGAGGTCACTACCGTCAGGATGGTCCATCCATATAAAAAGGCCACCAAATCACCATAGCACTCCTTAAGAAAGACATAAACACCTCCGGACTTGGGAAATCTAACACCTAATTCGGCGAAGGTCAGTGCTCCGCACAAAGCGACGATGCCACCTAACAACCATATCAGCATGATTCCTGTGGAACTCATCAAATGGTCTGCAATCATAGATGGTGTGAGGAATATTCCAGATCCTATGCACGATCCAATGGCAATCATAGTGAGGCCGAAGGTTGAAAGCTGCCTTGATAATCTCGTCATTCGTGGTTCTCTTCTTATTATATATCTAAAAAGCGTCTCTAAATGGGCAAGTTATCGTGTTAAAATACGATATTATGACGGTGCGCAAATTTATCACAGCAATCATATTATTCTTATCACTTACTGGTGCAAAAGCACAAATTCCAGCTATCGAGCTCATGGCCGACCGGGATGCCATCAAAATCCCCTTCACTTACTATTACAACTTTATTATTGTTGACGTCAAACTCGGTGGCATGTTGCCAATGCGACTAATTCTAGACACTGGTGCCGAAAACACCTTGATCTTCGACAAATCATACGTCGATTTTATCGGCACTGAATACGAACGCGAGATCAACATCCTTGGGTCTGACTTTAGTAGCGAAGTGACAGCCCTCATTGCTCGGAGGGTACCATTCAGCATTCATAGAATTGGTCACACACACTCAGATATCTTCGTTCTTAATGAAAACTTGTACCATCTGGAGCACTTTATCGGCACCGAGATCAACGGTATCCTTGGATCCAATGTATTTAATGGTCTCGTCATGACCATCGACTACGACCGAGAGTATATAAAAATCGAAAGACCAGATCGATTCAAAGCACCAAAGAATGCCTATGCGCTGCCATTTGAACTGCAGAACGGCAAACCATACATTACCGCCTTTTCTCAATGTGGTTACAATGAAGGGGATTCTCTCACATATTTGGTCGATTCGGGTGCAGGTATTTCTACGATGTTACATACCAACACCAATCCATCCATCAATTTACCTGAGAACATCATAAGCGGGAATCTGGGCTCGGGACTCGGTGGCTTCATCACCGGCTTTATTGGAAGAATGGAGCTCATACGAATCGGTCCATATGAATTTAAAAATCTCCTATCCACTTTTCAAGAGCTAGATACGGTTCTGTACCAAAGAGCGGATATCAAGAGAAATGGTATCATAGGCAATCAAATTCTGAGTCGCTTTGATATAACTTTGAATTATGCAACTAAAACCATTTACCTCGTACCAAATGCCAGTTACAATGAAGAGTTTCAAGTAGACAGAAGTGGTATTATCCTTATCGCCTCAGGACCCAATCTCAATGATTACTTCATCCAGGATCTGTTGCCTAATTCACCGGCGGCGCTCGCTGGGTTGCTTGCGGGAGATGAAATTCTTACCATCAATGGAATTCACGTTTCACTTTTCTCAATGGGGTGGCTTGCACGCAGATTTCAAGGCAAAGTTGGAAAAAACATATGCCTCAAGATTCGCCGGGACGGAAAGAAGATGAGGAAAGAAATGACCCTGAGAGATTTGATCTAACGTATAACATTATTTATTTGCTTGTAAAAGAGGTACGATGTATCTTTGCACTCCGATTTTCGAAGTCAGAATAAATCAGACATGTACGCAATAGTCAACATCGCAGGTCAACAGATCAAAGTCCAAGAGGGCAACGAACTGTTAGTCAACCGGTTAAAAGCCGAAGAAGGAAGCTCAATTAGCTTCGATCAAGTTTTACTCGTAGACCGAGATGGAAACGTAACCATCGGCACTCCAAACGTGGCTTCTGCCAAAGTTGATGCTACTGTGGTCGAACACCTGAAAGATGATAAGGTGATTGTCTTCAAAAAGAAGAGAAGAAAAGGCTACAAAGTGAAAAACGGACATAGACAATACTTGACTAAGATCAAGATTGAAAGTATTAAAGCTTAAATTCTTTAGAAATGGCTCATAAGAAAGGTGTAGGTAGTACGGATAACGGAAGGGATAGTAATAGTAAACGACTCGGAGTAAAACTATTCGGTGGTCAGTCTGCCATAGCAGGAAACATCATCATTAGACAAAGAGGTACTAAATTCCATCCTGGCGAAAATGTCGGTATGGGAAGAGATTTTACGATCTACTCTTTGATCGATGGTACTGTGACTTTCAAGAAGAAACGCTTGAATAGAACATTTGTATCTGTGCTTCCAGAAGAAAGCGAAACAGCGGTTGCATCGAAACCAGCCCCTAAAGCTCCAGCTAAAAAAGCTGAACCAAAAGCAGCTGCGCCAAAGGCAACAGCACCAAAAACAGCAGCGCCAAAAGCAGCAGCACCTAAGAAGACAAGTGCAAAAGCGGCAGCAGGAGATGACCTTAGAAAGATTGAAGGCGTCGGGCCGAAGATCGCTGAAATACTTTCAAACGCTGGACTTGCTTCTTTCGAAGCCGTAAGCAAAGCAAGCGCCGATCAGATCAGAGAGATCTTGGCTGAGGCTGGAAACAGGTACAAAAGTCACGATCCAACAACATGGCCAAAGCAAGCTGAAATGGCGGCTGCAGGCAATTGGGAAGGCCTCAAAGAATGGCAAGACAAACTTGACGGTGGTAGACCGCCAGAGAATTAAAAAACCCCATTCATTAAGAAATAGTAAAGGCCCTTTTTAAGGGCCTTTTTTTATTCTACTACATCCTATAACGTCCTTACAAGTGCAGATTTCACCCAGCCT
>JABDLW010000339.1 GCA_013001805.1 Saprospiraceae bacterium
CCTTTATATTAAACGAAGCGGCCGTGAGAGAGATTGGATGGACAAATGAAGAGGCTATTGGCAAAACCTTTGGCAGCAGTGAAATTAAAGATTGGGAAAATGGACAATGGGAAAATCGCGATGGAAAAGTGATTGGCGTTCTGAAGGATTTTCATTTCGAATCGTTAAAAGATGAAATTGTACCTACCGTTTATTTCATTGCTCCATATATGGCCTGGAATTATGTAATCAGGATTCGTCCGGATAATATCCCTGCTACCATCGCCTTTCTCGAAAATAAATGGCAAGAATTTGTGGAGGACCAGCCCTTTGAGTATTCTTTTGTCGACGAAAACTTTGGTGAGCTTTATGCCAATGAAGAGCGGCAAGGCAAGATCTTCGCTATTTTTTCCCTCCTGGCTATTTTTATTGCCTGCCTGGGATTGGTCGGCCTCGCTTCCTTTACTGCAGAACGTAGAAAAAAAGAAGTGGGAATAAGAAAGGTGCTGGGTGCCACAAGTTTTAATCTGGTGATGCTTCTATCACGGGAGTTCCTTTGGCTGGTACTAATTGCGTTTGCCATCGCCGCTCCCATTTCGTACATGATTATGCAAAGTTGGTTGGAAGATTTCGCCTACCGGGTAGCTGTTGGTCCCCTGGTTTTCATTTTATCGGGACTGTTTGCTTTCTTCATTGCATGGATCACTGTGAGCATTCAAACGGCTAAAACTGCCTATGGAAATCCCGTCCAGGCTATTCAATATGAGTAAGGACTGGGGATTAGAGGTGTTTTTTTAGAATTTCAATGCCTTGCTTAATTGCTGGACGTCCGCTGGACTCGATTCCGTACCAGCCTTTATAACCGCTGTCCTGAGCCATTTTTATCATTTTGGCACTTAATTCCTCGGTGGGTTGATTGCGGTAGGACATACCTTTTGCCCAGGGTAATGTCTTTTCCAGATAACTCACATTGTCAAAATCGTCGGTGGGACTGCGCCAGTCCGGGTAAGTTCCAAAAAGAGGATCATCAACCGCCTGCATCAATTTAATCATCCAATCAGCATCATCTGAGACTCCTCCATGATTTTCGATCACTATGGAAATGTCCACATCCCGGGCGTAATCCAAAAGTATCTGATAAGATTCAACCGCCCATTTAAGTGCTTCCATAGGATCAGCATCTTTAGGTGCCCGGCAATTAGTCCTGACGGCGTGACAGCCCAGATATTTGGCTATGTCGATCCATTTTCGGTGATTAATGGCAAATTGCTTCCTTAACATCGCAGTAGGTTCAGCACCATCTCCTTCTCTATCGACCATGATGAGCACCATTTGTACCCCATGGTCGTCTGCATTCTGCTTTAATTGATTTAGATAGCTGATGGTTGGCACGTCAAAAAGCGTGTTGACAAATTCGATTCCGTTTAAATCAAAGTCTTCCCGGGCAATCCGGGGAAATTCCAGTGTTTTCCACTTACCTTCTCTTACTTCATCGACTAATGCCCATTGGGCCAGCGAAATATCATCTTTCATTTCTGATACTATTAATTCTTGAGATTTGCTAAAAGAAACATTTATACCTGTAGCTACCGTGGAGGTGACTACAGCTGTATTCTGAATAAATTTTCGGCGATTCATAGTTCCCATCCTTGGCGATATTTTCTATATAGGCAACGGTTGGCATCACGATCGTTGGTAATCTTCATATACCTGGCGTCATATTGTATTTTCTTTTTAGATCGCAGTGCTACCGCAGCTAAATTAATTGTTTCTGTGACAGCAGATGCATTTACAAAACTCCCCGGTGATTCCTCATCTGAGAAGAAAGCCTGAGTCCAAATATTGTTGTTGTTCTGCCGCTCTCCCCTGACAGTGGTTTTTTGTCCGGCATAAGCGTCCATTTTCACTTTGGGAATGATGCGAGGTTCCTCACAGCGGAAGCCTGCCAATATCTTACCTTGATCGCCGACAAACATCATTCCTTCCGTAGGTATTTCTTCACTATCGGCCTCCAATTCTTCGGGTGCAAAGGGTTTCATGCCTCCATCATACCAGATTAAATCGAAGGGGGGCAAATGCTCCTGTGCCGGAAAATTTAATTTAATCATGCTGGAATGCGGAAAAGCAACATCATTTTCAATCCATTTGCAAACACCATTTTCCGAATGGCGTAACGTGGTTCCAAATGCCTTGGCACTCACCGGCGGAGTCTTGATATCAAACGCGCTAAAAAGGGGAAATAAACTGTAATGACCCATATCGGCCACGCTACCTCCACCAAATTCGTACCAACCCCTGAAGACATTATGGGTATAGTTGGGGTGATAAGGGATATGTGGCACGGGCCCCAACCAAAGATCCCAATTAAAACCCTCCGGAACCGGAGGCCGGTCTTTTGGTATACCGCTGAATTGAGGCCAAACCGGGCGGTAGGACCAATTGTGGATTTCCTTGAGCTTACCGATAACTCCTTCCTTGATCCAGCCCAAAACCATGGCATAATCCGGCCGGTTATTCCAGGCTAGTAAATGGGTCTTCAAGCCCGTTTTATTTGCCATGTCGATCACTTTTCGCGCCTCATACATACGGTTGGCGATCGGTTTATGAGTCACCACATGCTTTCCTTCTTGCATGGCGGCAATGGCAATGGTTGCGTGCAAGTGATCGGGAGTCATGATCTTCACTACATCAATGTCCTCTTCCTTCACCAATAATTCCCGAAAATCTTCATAGGAGCTGCAACCTTGACTTGATCCCGAATCTTTTTCCTTGCCGTAATACGCATTTACATATTTTTGGCCCACGTCACGGCCACCAAAAATACCCTTGATGCCTTCTCCCCAGGTAGGATCATCGAGAACTTTCTGAATGCCGGATCGTATACCATTAGCTGACCAATCGAGATAATCCGTCGACATTTTATTGGGATCGCACACTGCCACAACCCGGATCCTCTCATGGGTAAGTAAATCTCCCATTTCCCTTAATCCCTGAGTGCCGCATCCGATATTGGCCACAGTAATTTTATCGCTGGGAGCAATTTTTCCTGACTTTGCCAATACGTGAGATGGTACTATCGAAAACGAAATGGCAGTAGATGCGGTCTTCGAGATAAAGGACCGGCGACTTAAGTTTTTATGGTCAGTCATAGCCCATTTATTTATAAAATTACCGGGTCGCTTAACGAGGTGGTGTTATCATGATATGGGCCCGGTGGGTACCAGGATCCATTATCCAGGGGCCACCTTCTACAAGTGGCTTTAAAGGTAGTCCGGTAGATTCCGCAGTAGCCCAGGGAATATAAACAACGTACCGGTAATTGACATTTTTTACCATTCCGGCAGCTTCATCAAATTCTGCTTCCTTACCCTCCAGCAAATGTAATGTGGTCGGCTGCGGTGGCATCTTCAATGTGCCAGCCTTAGCCTCCTGCTCCCGCATGTCAAATATTTCCTGACTTGATTTGCCTTCTGCCCGCAATGCACGTCCGCGACTCATGAAGGGTTCCAGATCTTTGTGATAGCACACACTTTGAAAACCTGGTCTTCTGGGATCATCAGCGACACAAACCAGATTATTGGTACCCTCGCGTAAGGTCACCAACATCGTATCGCGATCATATCCCATTACCGTACAGGCAGAGCGATCCTCTTCTGGCGCCGCTTGAACGGCAGCTGCAATTTGATTCTCCCGGTTGGGCACTTGTTCTTGCGCGCAACTTACCAGGTGGGTAGCCAGACATAACAAGAAGATTGGTAGATATTTCATTGATTTTTAAGTTAATTGTCTTGAAAATACAATAAAAAAGAGGTTATGCGAGCAACCTTGTCTTTTTTTCCCTTAAACAAGTGAAATATGGTAGGAAATTTGTGGTGCAATAACTAATTCGACTCCCGAAGACCATGCGGTATTTTCACCAGATCAGTCCGACACGCTCATATACGTAGTATAACTAAGAGTTTTTGGCATTCAGTGAATTTCATAAAAATTGATCTGTATGCTTAGGAAACACCATCAGACGATCAAAAAAGCTTGAGTAAAGAAAATAATTAGCAAGCTTTGACGTATATTAGATGAACGTAATCTATTAAGAGCACATCTCAATTTTGGTAGGACCCAATTGACCCCCGGTTTTCCTCTCCAAGAATATTACGACACAAGGCGAAGCTATAAGCAAATTAATTCTGACCAACATGAAAGAATTGTTTACTGTATTTGCCGTGCTGCACCTACACCTCATATTTTCTCAGGTTCCAGCCTATTATGGAGGTGGTAATAGTCAAAATGTTACTGCCACTTCCAGCAGCAATTACCAGGATCCAAATTGGTCCAAAATTGCTACCGCACAAAATACCCTGAATAGTCAGGGTA
>JABDLW010000344.1 GCA_013001805.1 Saprospiraceae bacterium
CCTTTATATGACCGGTCTTCGCGCCAATATCCGACTTACAATATGGCTATTCCGGATCAATTCGGAATTGACCAGTTTCAAAAAGAGTTTGAAGAAAAATGGATGAGTGGAGGTGACAGCATGCCTCAATTGATTACGGTGATCATACCCAACGATCACGGAGCCGGTGATCGGCCCGAGGCGGGATATCCCTTTCGTGAAAGCTATATGGCAGATAATGATCTGGCCGTGGGACGCATTGTGGAGTACCTGTCTCAAACACCATACTGGAAAAACATGCTTATTGTCATCACAGAAGACGATGCTCAGAATGGAGTGGATCATGTCGATGCACACCGTAGTCTTCTTATGATGATCTCACCCTGGGTCAAAAGAGACTTTGTAAGCCATGTGCATGTAAGCTTCGGCAGTATCTTTAAAACATTCTGGAATCTGCTGGGTCTGCCGTATCTCAATCAGTATGATGCGGGCGCCAGTGACCTGGCAGATTTTTTTACCAATGAGGCAGATTATACACCCTATCAGGCCCTGCCGGTTGACCGGCGCATGTTTGATCCCCAGAAAGCACTGGATCCTTTTGATGAACAATTTGACTGGAAAGCGCTGGATGAATCTCCGGCATTAGATAATGTAGAGGATATGATCAGGGATAGCAAGGAGCGAGAAGAATACCGGCTGGAAGACCGTGAAAAGAAATAGAGTTAGGTTCTTTCGAACCTTCAGCTCCCCAGGGGACATCGATGCATAATACTAGCAGATGCAACGAAATGCTCACGAGGTCTGCCGTACTTTCATCCTGCCAGTGGCCTCCTAGAAACTTTTCCATGGCCTATTTTTTTTCAAGTCAATGACCATAAATCGAGTTGTTCATCGTATTTATATTATGGTTTGTAAGAATTTTTTGATGCCGGTCATTATGAGTTATATCTTCGGGCAACACCGCTGAAATATTCCCTGAGATGTCTACAATTTCCTGGTTTTTCACTTGTTTTCTTTTTGCTTTCCAAATTATGGTATCTGGTCAGAGTGACTACCTGAGTCAGTTGAAAAATTCAGAGCATGTAGAGCGAGCGTTTTACTTCTATCCCAGTACGTTACGAGTACTGAATCCGGGCGACGATCCCCATTTTTATAAAGTCATCCGGGGAATAAAGAAAGTAGCCATTCTACGGATGGACAATGTGGATCCGAAAATTATGCCTGAAACAATAAGGCATTTGATGACTGAGGAGGCATACGTGGATTTGATGTCAATGGATGCACCGGGATATCGTATCCGCACATTGGGTAAAGACGAACCAATGGAATATATTCTTTTCATAGAGGCGAATAATGATCGTTACATTGTCAGCATACAGGGACAAGTAAATGTATTGCAATTACCGTCCACATTTGAAAGCCTATCCCAGGATGATTCGGAGGGAAATTTTATTGTGGGAGATTTGGTGTCTCGTATCCAGGGAAGAAATGAAAGAGGCTTTCACGAATCCAGAGATTCCACTCGCCAAGACAGTATTCAAAATCCGGAACCTTGATAGTCTTAGAAACAAAGAAGCTGACTAAGCACTACGGTAAAATTCAAGCATTAAATGATCTGGATCTGCAGATCAATGATGGTATGGTATTTGGATTTTTGGGTCCCAATGGCAGTGGAAAAACGACGACCCTTGCTCTGTTACTCAGTGTCTTACAACCTACCCGTGGCACTTACAGTTGGTTTGGCCACCCTGTAACTACCAACGTTAGAAAGCAGATTGGTGCCATCCTGGAAACACCTTGCTTTTATCCCTACTTAACCGGCTACCAGAACCTTTCAATTGCGGCTAAAATTAAGGAATGCACCATGTCGGCTATTGACGCATCATTGAAAATAGTTGATTTATTCGATCGCAAGGATGATTTATTTAAAACATATTCACTGGGAATGAAACAACGTCTCGCGATTGCGTCGGCACTCTTGTCTGATCCCAAGGTTTTAATATTAGATGAGCCGACCAATGGTCTGGACCCAATGGGAATTGTAGAAATCAGAAATCTAATCCGGAAAATCGCATCATCAGGAAAAACTATTGTGCTGGCAAGCCACTTGTTGGATGAGGTGGAAAAAGTTTGCACTCATTTTATGGTTCTGAAAAATGGCATCAAACTCTTTCAAGGCTCAGTAAAGGAGGCGTTGTCAGACCGGGCAGTCATCGACATATCATCGGCTGATCTTGGCCATGCGTTCATTGTCGCCCAAGGTATTCGTGGGGTGAAAAGTATCGAACAAAAGGAAGACCGAATAATTATTAGTGCACCAGGCATTAGTCCTCAGGAGGTAAATGCGTATTTTATTTCACACAATATAGTACTAAGTCGTTTGCAGGAGAAATCAGGGAATCTGGAAGAGCAATTTCTGAGCATACTTTCCGAGCATTAATAATTCAGAGTTAAAGGCATCCATGCAAAGAATCAACAGATTACTGCAGATTGAATGGCTGAAATTAAAGGATTACAGACCATTTTGGATTATACTGATTATGTATGGTGTTTGTTTTTTGATCACTACCTGCGGTGGCATGCTATTCCTGCGATTTTTAAAAAAACAGGGTGCAGATTTCGAGGGGCTTGACCCAACTATTCTTCCTCTTTATGATTTTCCGGACTTGTGGCAGCACATGGCATACCTGGGGTCTTTTTGCAAAGTCATACTAGCCTTTGTAGTAGTAATCTCTGTGGCCAATGAAGAAAACTTTCGCACCCTCAGGCAAAACATCATAGACGGTCTGACCAAACAGGAGTGGTGGTTATCTAAAATGCTTCTGATTCTCGGACTTAGTCTGGGTGGGACGATCCTGCTTTTTCTCGCAGGCATGATGATGGGCTTGATTTATTCACATCCGGAAGGGTACCGGCATATTTTTGACTGCCTGGATATGTTAGCGGCTTTCTTTCTGGTGCTGGTGACTTATCTTACCTTTTCATTCTGGATTACTTTGCTCATTCCCAAAGTCGGGTTGGTCATCGTTGGTTTATTTTTATATACCATTATGTTTGAGCCATTTTTAGCTCTGTTTCTTGAGAATGTTCCACAGGTGCCAGCTTACATAAAAAGTGTGGTTCCCTGTTTTCCGGTTAGAAGTTTATACTATCTAATTCCGGTCCCTTTCCCAAAATTCCTTTTAATGGAATACAGAGACTTCGTACCTACTAAAGAAATCTTCATTGTGCTCGGGTGGTTGATTATTAATCTGTATTTAAGTCATTTGATTTTACGTCGAAAGGACTGGTGATTTTAAATGCTCAGTGGTCAGTGGGGGAGAAATCAGAGTCTGGGTTAATCCGCCTGCGAATATAAATTCGCGGCTCCATTTTTTACCAAAAAAATCCTGATCAACTTGGCTGCAAGGATGCACGGCAAGGACGTTATTAAATGGGAACTTCCCGCTCCCGGCTTCTGACTTCGGACT
>JABDLW010000366.1 GCA_013001805.1 Saprospiraceae bacterium
CCTTTATAGGTGGCACACTGATAAATGCGATCGGAGCCTCAGGGAATTTGTTTCGTAATTGCTCAATTAGTGATCTGATTTGGCGATTCCACCGAACCGGATGATTTAGTTTAAAGGCATCATTGGCACCTAGACCAATTACAATTAAATCCGTCTGCGTCTCCGTAATGGTTGGTAAGATATGCTTCAAAACTTGTTGAGCAGTATAACCGCTCTTGCCATAGACTTTCCAATGTGTATTTACCTTCAGGTGCTCCGCAATTTCCCGTGCAAGATTTCCTGCAAAACTCTCCTGATGATCACGGACACCTACACCGGCAATGGTGCTTTCCCCGACAAAAAGAAGATTGACAGAACTTGTTTTTCCATTTGTAACACTGCCGGAGCCACCGGAAGCTTCAGGCAGCATGGGCATACTTCGCATTATGCGATTTCCCTGCCAATACATAAGGGGTAAAAATGGAATAGAAAGCAATGATCCTAAAATATATTTACCGTGCCGGTATCTCATTGAGTACTTTCATTGAATTTTCCTTCCCGAATTTTATCTGCTTTTTCATGACCCCTTTGGTTAAAAGGTTCTTCAATCCATTTATATGTGAAATGGGCAACCGCGATGGAAAAAATGGAACAGATGATGAGATATACCGAAATATGCCATTGACCTAAAATCTCGTTACGTTCGGCAAAAAAGAGTACGGTATACAGCACTACCGGGTGCATTAAATAGATCGAGTAACTTATTTTTCCCAGATAACTGAAAAATGGAGTTGGTCTCTTCCAAAGATAAAGGCCCACGGCAAACATTGATATGCCGGTTAAATAGGCGATGGCATCACTCACCAGTTCCGTACCTGGATTTAATCCCTGTCTCAAAAAAACTGCTATAGGAACGAAAATGATTATCAGTGATTGCAGAAAGAAACCTTGTGCTACTGACAAGTATTGGTATGAACCAGATGTATCTGAGTCTTGATCGTACCAATATCTGAATAAAATACCATAAATCATCAGGCTTAGATGATAGGGTGTAGATCGCCAGTGGGGAAGATCAATCGAGACTTGAGGGACAAAATTAAATATCCCCAAAATCAAATAAAGAAATAAGGTAGTAATGACTAGTACCGTTGGATTTCTCAGGCCACCGGCAAGAAAAAAAATCACGACCAATAAATAAAAGAATAATTCGGTTTCAAGGGTCCAATAGAGTCCGATAATGAAGTCTTCCCCAAATAAAGCGGGAAGCATCGTTGCGTTTGCCAGTATGAGGGAAGGTGAAATATCCCTATCATTAATGTACCAAATGAAAATTAGCCCGGCGAGCATTGAAAACCAGAATAAGGGATAAAGACGAAAAAAGCGTTTCATCAAAAACCTCTTAGTGGCAGGAAGCTTTAAGCCCCTGATACTTTTGCAAATCACAAATCCACTAATAATAAAGAAAATGGTGATGCCGATTCGCCCCAGGTCAAAAGTGGAAAGGAAGTCAATGAGACCATCACCATGCTTTTTAATTCCGGGCAATTGCAAGAAGGAGGTACCCACATGCAATACCATCACCATAATAGCTGCAATTCCCCTTAGGGCATCTATGGATTTGTTCCGGTCCATTTACATCTCTTCACGGCGGTCCTTGAAAATTAAGACTAACTTAGGCCTTGATGCTGGTTGAACCAAACAGTTTCCTGAAAACATAAGAGAACTAGCGGTGTTGGGCATGATCCAAAATGATGTAAAAGTGCAAAAATAAGTTTCATTTGCCGAGTCGCAATAGGACCTTCCCAGAAGTAATGCTGCTGATTCCAGCAGCTCCGCAGTGGTTTGATTGCTGGACTGGCTGTAGAGTAGTCCCCAGCATAAGACCAATAGAATGGTTATCTATGATTTAATTCGGTTAGGTTACGCTATCCCTTTGTGGGATGTCTGCGAATGTTATGTACAGGTTTGGACGAATTTCAGACAAAGTTTTTCGACGCCACTAATTTACCGGAAATTTGCTGCCGATCGATGCATGCTAAGCTCTCACTGATCTCCCTTCTTGATCAACTGGTAACGAAATGAATCACATAGAGCCTGATAACTGGCCTCGATGATGCTGCTATCGGCTCCGCAAGTCCACCAGGAATCAACTCCGTCAGTTGATTTCATCAGTACCTGAACGATGGAATCAGTACCCATCCCGGTCTGAGTGATTCTTACCTTATAATCTACCAGTTGAACCCGCTTGAGAGCAGGAAAATGCTGAGCAAATGCCTCTCGCATAGCATGATCCAAAGCGCCAACCGGACCGGAAGATTCAGAAATTGTCATTTTAATTTCGGGATCTTCTTCGATTCTCAGTTTGACTACGGCTTCACTTATGTTGGTGTTTGAGTCACGAACCACCTCGCTGATCGTGCGATAACTTACCAGATCAAAATCATCCTGAAGATTGTGAAAATGTTGATACAACAGGACCACAAAAGATGCATCTGCGCTCTCGAATTCATAGCCTTTATTTTCCAGAGACTTAATTTTAGTGAGAAAGGTGCGCATTTGATTGGATTTTTCATCCAGGTGAATAC
>JABDLW010000346.1 GCA_013001805.1 Saprospiraceae bacterium
GTGCCAAATTGATGGTCAAGGAAGGGGTATTGAAAGACTATGGCGTGGAGGTAATATTCGGTCTGCATATTAACTCTCAGACCGAGGTCGGCAAGATCAGATATAAGGTGGGAGGCACGATGGCAGCTGCTGACCAGTTCTGGATTAAAGTACGTGGCAAGCAGACACATGGATCACAACCCTGGGCTGGCGTAGATCCTATTGTGACATCGGCCCAGATTATTATGGGATTGCAGACAATCATAAGCCGGCAGACGGAATTGACCAAAGAGGCGGCCGTCATCAGTGTGGGAAAAATCATTAGTGGGGTACGTAACAACATCATTCCCGAATATGCTGAGATGAACGGCACCATTCGGACCCTGGATGTGGAAATGCAGGACATCATTCATGAAAAGATCCGCAAAACAGCTATGCTGATCGGTGAAAGTGCCGGTTGTGAGGTAGAGGTGGAGATCGAAAACTATGCACCGGTCACCTATAACGATCCGGAACTAACTAAAATGATGATTCCTACGCTGGAGAGATCAGCTGGTGCAGAAAATCTAATTGTTTCCCGGGCTGTCACCGGAGCTGAAGATTTTTCATTTTTTGCTAATGAAATACCCGGTTTATTTTTCTTTCTCGGTGGTATGCCCAAAGGCACCAGCGTGATTGATGCTGCACCGCATCACACACCCGATTTTTTCATCGACGACAGCGGCCTGTCGTTGGGTATAATAACGCTCTGCAACTTGACGCTGGATTATATGAAAATGGCAGGGAAGAAAATGTAGATTGTCTGAGTTCTATCACTTGGTTGGGCAATAGGGGATAGAGATAAGGTTTCTCTCGAATTTTTAGTCCGGATAAGCGACAGCTATGACCACGTTTCCATTGAGTTTGATCACCTCCTGAGTATTGGTATTATTGGCTAACAGGGAGGTAATACTTATCTTCAGTTTCTTGGTTCTAAAGCCCCGGTCGGTATTTTCAAAATCTGATACTTCAAGTATTCGGAAAGAGGCATCAGCGGGTTGCTTAAATCGATCGGACCGTAAGATCATGCCATCGCGATTAACAACTTCAATCAGAGCAGTACCATACTGTAGTTTGTCTTCATTTTCTAGAAACCGGTGGGAATAAGCGAAGTCAGTAAAGCAGCTTGCATCGTTGGCCACTCCGGGTGACATCCCCAGGCTGGCTGAACTGACACAGCCATTGCGGTCAGTCACGGTGACCGCAAATGTTCTCATGTCGGTGGCTGAGATGGCACTGACCTGAACGGTGGAATCAGTACTGCCATTAGACCATTGATATTTATAGGGGGCGTGTCCGGAATTACGCACTCCAACGCGGCGATTGGTAATCCCAATCACACTTTTACATCCGCCGGTGGTCAAATTAATCGTTTGTGTCTGGCTGCTGAGACAGGATCTTTGGCCTACCTCGAGAGTTAATAGATAGTCCTGATTTACGTTTAGAACTCTCTGAATTTCCTTTTTGTTATGTACCTCTTTGAGATCAGAAAAGGTCCAACTTACTTTGGTAATTGCATCTTGAGAAAGCTTGGGAATAAAAACGGCCCGTGCACTATCTCTATTGATGCTCCAGGCGTAATCACGGGTTAAATCACTAAAGACATCATCAATATTAAAAGCAGTGCGATCATATGGACCATTGTGTCTTAATGATATCCGGATGCTACCTGAACAGAGTCTCGAATTGCAATCAGCTGGTCGCAATATACCCACAAGATCCAAGACATGATTATTCGGATCGATTCGAAAATTAGCCTCCATTAAGTAGTTGTCCCGGCCGGCACTAAAATCCAGATTTTCATCGCCCGCCTGAAGATCGCTAAAGAATATTGGCTCCTCTTCGACCGGTTCGGGAACGTCAATTTTATTGCAGGACCACCAAGCCAGCAGTACCACAATGTAAATACCAATATTTCTCTTAGTTAATCCCATTTATTTAATATAGTAATTTGCCTGCCAGCCGATATACCATCGTGCATTATTAATCTGGGGCTGATTGTTTGGCAGTCCCGGATAAATTTTTGCCGGATTATAGAAGAATGTAATACCTGTCTTCAATCGCTGGCTAACAGCATTTTTATATCCTAAAAACAAATTAGTGGATAATCTCTGCATATCTCCGGTTTCGATCCACCCTGAGCCAAGATTTTCTACCGTAGCGATGGCTTGGTCCTCAATAGAGACCTGCTGCAATTTTCCTCTTGCCGCCAAAAGCAGATCCAGTGATGCTCCCAGTTCCAGCGTATGGTTACCTGATTCTAACGCCAAATAAATAGGCGCGCTAAAGAATTGCAGATTATCCGCCTGAAGACCATAGGTTGTGTTAACCGCACTAAAGCTATAGGTAGTGACTTGCTCAAACTTGGAAAAACTATTTTGATTTGTCTGCAGCTGTAAGGATGGCCTTACTCCCACAAACCAATTTGGTCTAATGTATCTTTCATATGTAAACCCGACTAAAAGCCCTTGCACCGTCAATCCCTGGGTATTGGCGGGATTGAGCATTAATGTGCCGGACCAGGCATAACGCTTGCGATTGGTCCGTTCGCGGCTGATAGGCAGGTCACTGCTACGCAGCCCAATAGCATAATGATAGTCCAGGTCGTCTGCGGCTGTTCCCCCCAGCATGGGAATATGCCACTGCTGCCTTAAACTGTGGGTAGTGGTTCCCGGAGGTGAAGAAGTTAAGATATTCGACTCTTGGGTTTCTTTTTTCTCTGCCATCTTACCTAAATCGTCGCCTGAATTTTTTTCTAGCAATTCCCGCGTTCCCACATGTAAGTGGTTTGACGCTACGTCTCTCAAGTCTCTCTCTGCTTTTTCCTCACTCCCCTTCTTACTTGCGACCTGTGCTACGTCCTGTTCCGGCAGTTCCTTTAAAAAGTCTGAACCATCCATTTCGGGTGCTAGTGTGCTCAGCAAATCCTTCGCGACATTAATTTTAGCACCAGGTTCGCTGATAAATTCGGCATCTGCCATTTCCTGCACAGCGCTCTCATTTATTTCCAGTGGCTCCGTCACTCGTGGTTGTAGGAAAAAATAAGACGCACCTGAAATGGTCACAAAGCCAACGAGTAAAAGAAGCAACAACCAAGTGCGATCATTCTTCCTTTTTAATAGCATCTTAGCCTCGTTCCAATGCGATGGATTAAATTCTACCGGTGCTGCCTGGTCGAATTTATTCTTAAAAAACTGATCTAGTTTGTTATCGCTCATAGCTTTTTAAATCGAAGCTTTCTTTTTTACCACTGCCCCTGATCTACCAAGACCGTTTATTCGACTGTGGCTTTGATTTAACATAACTTGCAACTTCTTCCTTGCTGAAGACAAATGCCATTTACTGGTACCCTCAGACATTTTCAGCATTTTACTGATTTCTTTATGCGAATAGCCATCAATGGCAAACAAATTAAATACTTGATGTGTCACTGGAGGCAGTTGCCGAATCAATTCCAGCAATTGTTCGGCATCAAAATTCTGATCGGCATGATTAAAATCGACCGATACCGTCTCAACTGCATATTCATCATCGGGATATTTAATCATCTCCTGGTACTTCCTGTTTTTCCGATAGTAGTCAATGGCAGTATTGATCATAATCCTCCGTATCCATGCTTTAAACGGTACCGATTCCCGATATGTGTTTACACTATTTATTATTTTCATGAATGCGGTATTTAAC
>JABDLW010000473.1 GCA_013001805.1 Saprospiraceae bacterium
ATACAGTCCGTTGTCGATAAGCAGAGGCCGTTCTTCATATGATCTAAAGATCAAACCACTACCAATCTGATCATAGATGTACCCAATTTCCATGAAAAGCTTGTCCACTTGTTTTTTCACGTACCATTTTCCAAGTCCCTGGTCACTATACGAGTTGCGTGGATTAAGTAAATTCGAATTATTGAAAATATCAATACGGGCACCAATATCAAAACCTTTGATTTGGTAGTTTAGATCCAACCAGGTGTCAGCCCCTACCAATTGATGGTCATACTGTGGTGTGTTACTAGCGCCAATGCGATCATCTTCTAAAAACAGATTTCCATTTATCTGGAGCTGACCACTCAGGTAGGCCTGTTCCTGGGCATGCAGCCCGGAATATAGAAACAGGATCAGGTACAGACAGGTTTTCTTCATGATCAAGCTAGAAAGGTTAGTCTCTAAAACGCGATATTTTGCTTTTAGTCACAAAAATTGCACCTATTTGTAAAAGTTTGCGTTTATATACCGAATATTAAATGAGAAAAATAAATGTCCGTTACGCATTCAGTGGTGATCACTTTTTTCACACTAGTGACTCTATCCCTACAGTCTCAAGAATCTTTACCCGATGCTAATATCCAAACCCTTGAGCGAAAAACGATGAGTTTTAAAGATGCAGTAGCTGGTGATCAAGTGACGATTGTTAGTTTTTGGGCAACCTGGTGTGCCCCGTGTAAAAAGGAACTGGATGCAATCGCCGAAGTATACGAAGATTGGCAGGAGCAGTACAATGTACGCCTGATTGCAATCTCTGTTGATGATGCCCGTGCATCGGCGAAGGTAAAACCAATGGTGGCCGAAAAAGGTTGGCCCTATCAGGTATTCATTGACACCAAACAGGAACTCATGCGTAGCCTGCACTTTCAGACAGTACCTTATACCATCGTGATAGATCAGACAGGTAAAATCGTTTACAATCATTCGGGTTACCTTCCAGGAGATGAGATCGAATTGGAAGAAGAATTGGCATTGCTGGTCAAATAGCCAATCATCAGGTTATTGAGCTAATGGTAGCAGATTACCAGATCTTATCCCAACTCTACTTTACCTATTAACCCTAAGATTCCTCTGTAAGGCACATAAAAAAAGCTCCGAAAATCTGACATTTTCGGAGCTTTGGTTTGAGTAATGTTACGTTAAAGCCTTATTTAACTTAAGTATCAAAATCTAAAAAAGGGATCACAATTTTGATATTGTAAAGTTAAACGACCCTATCCGTTTTTAAAACCCCATATTGATGGGGTCCTAAATATGGTCACTTAGATCACCAAGTATTTGTTTTTAGGTTAAGCGGTAGATGATAATTTGCTCAAGCTATGGTTGGTAAGGGAAGATCAGGTCTTAGTGCATTAGCCCTTAGACCATTCATTCCAAGCATAACTAATGCATCATTTGACAATTGAAAATCAATAGATTCCCATCAGCTGTAATCGCCGGGTAAAACAAAAAAGCTCCGAAAATTTGCACTTTCGGAGCTCAGGTTTGAGTGTGTGTTACGTTAAAGCCTTATTTAACTTAAAATATCAAAATGAAAAAAGGATCACTATTTTGATAATCTAAAGGTAAGAAGCATATCTCTCAAAAAAAACCCCATATTGATGGGGTCCTTACAGCACTGATTGGAAGTTCTATCAAATAAAAAAGCTCCGAAAATTTGCACTTTCGGAGCCTTTTTTGAGTGTGTGTTACGTTAAAGCCTCATTTAACTTAAATATCAAAATCAAAAAGGATCATTTTTTTGATACTATAAAGATAAGTGGTGGTGTCCACTTGCGAAACCACATCTTGATGGGGTAGTCTTTTGTTAACTTTATGATCTGCATAAAACATCTGAATGGCTAACCAGGGCCGGCAATGAGGTTAGCAATGTTAGGTTGCTGTAGAGGGAGTAAAGGTGCTTTAGAGACTATGGTTCTTTGCGAATCGAAAACCAGGCCTACCGGTCATCATCTTCACTTACTCTGCTACACTCATTTGCCACCATTTCGATTTGTCACTAAACACTTTAGACCCATGAAGTTGATTTCGGCAGTGGAATTGACCCTCCCAGAACCTTAGTGAAGGATAAATGATTCAGGTGGATATGAGTGGAATTTCATTTCGTCTCATGGTTTGAGATTGCCAGCATACCGGGTTAGATATCCCCATCCACAGATAGCTTTATGAGCTCGGCTTTACTGTTGATTTGAAGTTTCTTATAAATCTTCTTAATGTGATCGCGCACTGTCTCAATTGAAACCAAATACTTATCTGCAATCATTTTATAGCTCAATCCATCCACCAGTCCAGCTACAATCTGCTGCTGCCTGGGTGTGAGTAGTTCTTTTTTTGAATTGTCGGAGGGTGAGAAATAGGTAACAACCTTCCTGGCAATGGAGGGAGACATGTAAGATCCACCATTGTGGACCACCGTAATCGCTTCGAGAATTTGTGACAAGGAGGAGCGTTTGCTCAGGTAAGAACAAGCACCCGCACATAAAGCCTTAAAAATGACTTCAGACTCCTCATAGGTAGTAAGCATAATGATGTCCGTGTCACTCATAATCTTCTTAATGACCCGAATTCCCTCCAGTCCTGACATTCCGGGCAAGCCAATATCAAGTAGCAGTACATCCGGCGCCTGGCTCGATCCTTCCGCATAAAACTCCTGAAAGTCCTCCAAAGATTTGACCTGACAAACCACTTCCAGGTTTGGCTGATCTTCAAAGAAAGTCACTAAACTCTCCCGTACAATCGGTTCATCCTCTACTATGCCTACTGCAATACTTTTCATTTTATAAAAATACAAGTAACTAATTACAATTTGTGCCACATCATAATGGGGTATTACTTCATGGCTTTCATCCTTAGCGAGATCTTAAATCCATCGTCCTTATTAATGGAAAAATCAGCATGAATGTTTTTGGCTCTCATTTCCATATTCTTGAGCCCGGACCCGTTTAAGGAAGATTTCTGACCATTAATGGACACACCCGATCCGTCATCTGTGATTATCATTTCCAGGTGTGAGCCCTCACGGTTGAGATAAATATTCACTTTCGTTGCACTCGAATGTTTTGCGACATTGGTAATTGCTTCTTTGAAAATCAGATACAAATTCTGTCGAACCTGGACCGGCAGTTTTTTATCCGGAAGAATACCTTTTACATGAAACTGATAAGAAATTCCTCCTGAAAAAAGCATTTCAGCAGCATGTTCTTTCATCCGCACCAACAGGTCTTCAAATCGATCTTTACGAGCATCTGTGGCCCAGATTACATCACGCATTTGAGCCATGGCATTACGGCTCATATCACTTATCCGTTTTAATTTGGGTTTATCTTTTTCCGATGCCGTGTATTCCAGAAGTTCAGTTTGCATGGCTAATCCTGACAACAACCCACCTACATCATCGTGTAAATCGCTGGATATTTTTGTTCTTAGGCGTTCCATCTCAATGACCTGTTTCAAGCTAATGCGATGAAACAAATAGATTGTCAGCAATACTAGACTGACACACATGACAATAAACCAACTCTTTTTATAAAAATATTGGTTCACTTTTATGGGCAGGGCAAATTCTCTATTACTAACATTCAAATTACGGTCCGCGCCGATGATCCTTAGGACATAATTTCCGGAAGGCAAATTATTAAACCGGATTTCATTTTGCGTGCCAATCCAGGTCCAGTCAATATCGCGCCCTTCCAGCTTATATTTGAATTGATTTTCTTGTGGATATGCGTAATCAGCAAGGGCCACCGTGCAATGAAAGTACCGGTTTGAGGCGGGCAAAACTACTTCCTTCACTTCCTGCAAATTGTGCAGGTGATCCACAATTCCGCCTTGTATCTTGTCATAATAAGACAGTTCGGATAGTAGTATTGGTGCGTCCAGGTTCCGTTCCAGCAATTCATTTGGGTTAAATAAATTGAGTCCGTTTATCCCACCACAAATAAAATCTCCCTGGTTGTCATTTATAAAGGAATACCGACTGAATTCAAGCTGACTGAATCCATCTGCGGTGCTAAAATTCCGGAAGGAACGCAACTCGGTATTAAAGTAAGAAAGTCCATTGTCAGTACTAAACCACATCGCACCATTGTCATCCTCGAGGATGCCAAAAACATTGTTACCTGCCAAACCATCGCGGGTGTCATAATAGATAAATCCATCGACCTCGTGCGCTGGGTCCAAGACGTTGACACCCCCATCAGTCCCAATCCAAATCCGGTTTTTGCTGTCCTCATGGATACAAAAAATCAGATTACTGCTAATGCCATAATAGTCGTTTTCAGAAAACTCGAAACGATTGGCCTTACCAACTTTAGGAACCTTCAACAATCCACTTTTCGTTCCAATCCATTTAGTCTCGTCAGAGCTTTCATAAAGTACGGTTGGCTCCAAACCTTTTAATGGGTTGGTGCCATCTGGTAAAAAGAAGTGATGGAAGGTACCTACCTCACCTTTATAGTAGGACAATCTGCTTTCTTCTTTCGGATGGGTTGATACGAACCACAACCTATTGTCACGGCCCAGTATCATACTCTGTATCTTTTGCGGGAAATGATATACATCAAATGTCTGATCGTATGCATTCATTGCCAACAGATCCGTTTTATTTCTGTCGCTATATCGCGTTCCCCACACCAATCCATTCGTGTCATAGACCAGCTCCCGTGAGCAATCACAGTACGCAGCTTTTTTATCAAGAGTTGTACTTAAGTCAATTTCCTGAATTGCTGTCCGGTCGGCATCAAGCTGGTACCAATGGTTGTCTGAATCGGTAAGGACAATAGAATTGTCCGGGAGGGCTACGATCCCCCTAATGCTTTTACCTGGTTGTTCATTCGTGGCATTTAGGAACTTTTTTACCCTTTTTTTGGTCCGGGTTATTTTAATAACACCATTAGTGGTTCCTACAAATATCACACGCTCAAAATCATCGCTGAACACTTCCGTGACATCATTATAAGATTTGCTCAGTAGGTACATCCTCTGCACAGCATCATCTGCCGAAACTAAAAAAACCGGAGTCTGCGTTTTACCTCTGGCCCTGGGTTGAAAAATCACATTGCCCAATGCATCCTCCCAAATATTCTGATAATGTTGCGGATCAATCTCTAGTTGAAAGGGAGTGAAATAGCCGGCAGCTTCATTAAATTCCCACAGTCCCTCGGTGTTTTCAAAACTCATCCAGATTCTACCTAGTCTATCCTGATAAAGAATTTTCGTAAGACCAGCATCACTGCCAATACCCAGAGAATCGTATGTGGAGACGGACTGAACATAACCATTCGTATCAGCCAAGATCAAGCCCATTTTACTATCGTGCAGCATTGCAAGGCCGCGATCCAGCATCAGCAAGTTGTAGTTTGATGCAGCACTGTATTTAATACCATGAAAGGCAAACAAACTATCAAATTGCAGTGAGTCATTCAATCTTTGCACGATGAGGCTGGAATCTACACTTACGAGTGCATAAAGTTCACCTTGTCTCTGATCTAGTACCAGGCGATGTACCCGGTCAAGAATGCCATTTTCACGATTGAGAAATAATTTCTGTGCCTGGGTGGACGATGTACCCAGGACATCCACAAAACGACGATTGGCATCGTATTGAATGATGAGTGATCCATCCTTCCTACATAGAATCTTCTGAATGTCTTTGTTACTGATATGGGTGGTACTGCCAGGTCGCCGGTCGTAATTTACGATTTCAAGTCCATCGTAACGGTTTAACCCATTACGGGTTGCAATCCAAATATACCCGTAAGGATCTTTTGAAATATCAGTGACCGTTCGATCGGATAGGCCTTGTTCCAGGGATATTTGTGTGAAAACAGCCTGGTCATTTTGGGCAATAAGTGCTCCGCTGAATAAAATCAGTAAGATTGTAACCAAATTGTTTAGTCGAGAATTCATGATCCCTTTAATTCTCTTTTTCTGGTAATACAGAAAAGCCCACGACACTCAATCATGGGCTATTATATCGTTTGACTTATGGAGGAGCCGAAACCTATTGCTGGCTCAGCATATCTTTCATGATATTTAAAACCTCCTCAATATAAAGGTCTCTGCTGACACCTTTAATAAAGTCTTCGTTATTGGCTTTTCGAGTCTCGTCCTTTTCAATCTTTGTAATTTCAGCTTCCAAATTCCTTACCAAGAGAGGTGCATCAGATTTATACATGTCTTCGAACCTGGCACTTTGTTTTTCTCTCCGTTCGTACTCTTCTGAATAACCTTCCAAGTTGAGTGCATATTTCATTTTTTCCTCTTCCTGTGCCTTGAGGAGTTGTGCTCTTTCCTCAATTAGCTGAAACTTTGGATTTGTGTTAACTCGCTCTTTACTCGAACTGGCGAGCAGCTGACGATCTGGCAAGACCATGATCCGTTGCTTATGATCTACCGGTTCAATTTCACTCCAGGCAAGGGGGGTATCCAGATCTTTTTCACCTGCATTAATATAGTTATACGGTGACGGTAAAACGATGTCCGGTATGACTCCCTTTAATTGAGTGGAACCACCGTTGACCCGATAAAACTTTTGCGTAGTAATCTTGACTTCACCTAAAGGTTTGAGGTCATTATTTCCGACAATAAAGCGGTCCAGCTCGTGAAACCTCTGCACCGTTCCCTTCCCAAAAGTTGAACTACCTCCCACAATTATAGCCCGATTGTAGTCTTGTAGAGCAGCAGCAATGATCTCTGATGCACTGGCACTAAAGTGATTGACCAATACAATTAGTGGACCCTGATATTGCACTGCAGGATCTTCATCTTCCAACACATAGGGTTTACGTTCCCGCGATTTTACCTGGACGATTGGTCCCTTATCGATAAACAAGCCACTCATGTCAACAACTTCGGAGAGGGAACCTCCTCCGTTATTCCTCAGATCAAGTATGATACCCTGAGCACCTTCTTGCACCAGTTTATTCACTTCAGTCTCAATATCTTCAGCACAGCCTGGCTTATTATCTTGCTCAAAATAAAATTTCGGAAGTCTGATGTATCCAATCTCCGCTCCCTGCTCCTCCGTTCGGATCAGCAATGATTTTGCCCGCCCTTCTTCCAGTACCACTTGATCCCTTATTATGACGATCTCCCTTTCTGTGTCATCAGATTTTCTTACTGTCAATATGACTTTAGTGCCCTTCTTGCCACGGATCAAACCAATTACATCATCCTGCCGCCAGCCCCTCACGTCTTTAGCTTCTTCGCCTTCCTGGGCTACTTTTATAATAAAATCATTTGCCTCCAAGTCTTTTTGTTTCCATGCCGGTCCGCCTGGAATTACTTCAGTTACTTTTGTTAACTCGCCTTCCGGCATCAGACGTGCTCCAATACCTTCATAACTGCCGTTCATGTTAAGGTCAAAATTCTCCTTTTCACGGGGACTGAAATAATTGGAATGCGGGTCATATGCATTGGTAATCGCATTGAGATAATCTTCAAATCGATCTGATCTCCTCAAACTTTTCAAACGTTTAAACCATTCATCGAAATTTTCGGAAATATTTTCTCTTGCTTCTTTGATCAAAGTCGACTCATCTTTCATCTCCTCATCTTCTGACTGAGCAATTTTCAAACCGTGTACTTTCACCACGGTCTCATACTGTATGAGTTTGCGCCAATATTCGCGAAGATCTTCATCATTTTTAGCAAAACCTCGATCATCTGAGTTGATGATGAGAGAGTCAGGTGAAGCATGGATGTCAAAATCCTGTGCCATACTTTCACGATAAAAGACCCCCGATTTGCTTATGCCCCCGGCAATCAATTTTTCTGCCAGATCAAAAAAGTCAAACGAACGGTTAGATATTTGGTCGTCTATCTGTAACTCATATGGGGTCAAAAGATCGATGTCTGCCTGCGTGAGAAACCTCTTAGCCGGATCAATGGACTGGAGAAAACTTTTGTAAACATGTTTAGATAGCTCATCATCAAGTGACTTGGGCTTATAGTGTACCCGATCCATAAACTGAATGACTGCTTGTAGCGTAAAAAACTCTTTTTTAGCCTGATCTGATTCTCCCACTCTATGCGACTTGAGAAAAATTCCAGCCAACGCAATCATTAAGATTAGAGAACTTCTGAGCACCATACTTCCCATTATTTTAGGTTGTCGAACTAGTGAATACTTACTAAATATACCTGTTTTTGCCTGAAAATGTTTCAGCCAAACTAAGTTAAGGCAGTTTTTAACTAAATACTAACGCATCAAGGGTGATTCATCTTGTGCCGGCAAAAAAAATGCCCAGTTTTGAATAAACCGGGCATTTTAATCTTTCTGGAGGGTAATTCTTATAGAAAAGGAGCAATAACCAAGGCCACGACAGACATAAGTTTTAGCAAAATATTCAAAGATGGCCCCGACGTATCTTTAAAAGGATCTCCCACGGTATCACCGACTACGGTCGCTTTATGGGCATCAGATCCTTTTTCAAATCGATGACCGTCAATTTCAACACCTTCTTCAAACATCTTCTTGGCATTGTCCCAGGCGCCTCCTGCATTTGATTGGAAGATGGCCATCAAGACACCACATACAGTAACTCCGGCCAACAAGCCCCCAAGCATTTCGGGTCCCATGCTGCTGCCGAAAATTTTAGGCCCAAAACCAATCAGAACGGGAGAAAGAACCGCAATCATGCCTGGCACCACCATTTCACGTATAGATGCTTTGGTCGATATTTCTACGCATTTTCCATATTCAGCTTTTCCGTCAGCGGCATCAAAAGTATCCTGATCGGCTTTACTCCAATTCTTAAAATCTTTGCCGTCGTTGGTACGCATGACAGCGAGTGCTTTATTTAGTTCAGGGATAGATTTGAATTGTCGTCTGACTTCATTTATCATATCCATGGCCGCTCTACCCACTGCATTCATGGCAAGAGCTGAAAACAAAAATGGTAGCATACCACCAATAAACAAACCTGCTAATACGATGGGTTTGGAGATGTCAATACCAGGTATTCCGGTGATAGTCATATAAGCGGCAAACAATGCTAATGCGGTTAGAGCAGCACTTCCAATGGCAAACCCTTTTCCAATTGCTGCAGTCGTGTTACCCACTGCGTCCAATTTGTCGGTACGTTGTCGCACTTCCTTGGGCAGGTCACTCATTTCCGCGATTCCTCCGGCGTTGTCAGAAATAGGCCCATAAGCATCAACTGCCAGTTGGATGCCCGTATTTGACAACATACCCACGGCTGCTATAGCGATACCATATAACCCCGCAAAATGGTGCGCACCTATGATCGCCGTCGCTAAGATTAAGATTGGGATAGCTGTAGATTGCATCCCTACTCCAAGTCCGGCAATGATATTGGTGGCTGCTCCAGTCAGGGACTGTTTTACAATTGACAAAACCGGTTTGGTCCCGGTTCCGGTATAAAATTCGGTTATCATGCCGATTCCGACACCGGCTACCAAGCCAATAATCACTGCCCAAAATACTCCTGTTCTCGATATTTCCTTGCCGGCAAAAACCCATCCTTCCGGCAACATCCACTGCACGATAAAATAGGTTGCAACAAGCATCAGACCTGCAGAAATAAACTCTCCGGTATTCAAGGCTGCCTGCGGATTTCCACCTTCCCTTACACGTACGAAGAAAGTACCGATTATGGATGTGATAATCCCAGTTCCCGCCAATACGAGAGGCAAGATTACAGCGGATAGATTGTTAAAACCATCAGACCAATTCTGACCATTTACCATAGCTGCGGTGTCCCCATTGCCATTCATCGCAATAAATGCGGCGCCCAAAATCATGGTACCTATGATCGATCCAACATACGATTCAAATAAATCGGCTCCCATTCCGGCCACATCACCCACATTGTCACCAACATTGTCGGCGATAGTTGCAGGGTTTAAGGGATGGTCTTCCGGAATTCCAGCTTCTACTTTACCGACCAGGTCGGCACCAACATCCGCTGCCTTGGTGTAGATTCCTCCACCTACACGGGCAAAAAGTGCTATAGAAGAGGCACCAAAGGAAAATCCAGTCAGGACATTAATCACCTTGTTGATATCCCATGCCATATTGTTGTAAATTATGAACAACAATCCCAGGCCCAAAACTCCAAGGCCAACCACTCCCAGACCCATCACAGATCCTCCGGCAAAGGCTACTTCCAAGCCCTTACCCAAACTGGTTCGCGCCGCATTGGTTGTACGCACGTTCGCTTTGGTGGCTACCCGCATTCCGAGAAAACCCGCCAGTGCAGAACATATGGCTCCGAAGATGAACGACACGGCGATCAATGGGTGGGACGCTTCGTCTGAACCACCGCTAATGAATAGTAGAATCGCCACGATACCCACAAAGATTGAGAGAACCTGATACTCGCTTCTCAGGAACGCCATGGCACCGTCAGCGATGTTGGCGGCTATGCGTTTCATTCGATCGGTACCGGCGTCCTGCCTCGACACCCAGGCTGATCGCCAAAAAGTGAATAGCAATGCCACTACCCCAAGTATCGGGATCACGTAAGTGATTGATTGACCCATAAACTTAATAATTAATACAGTTGAAAAATGAACATCAATTGATGCCCCAAAATTGAATTTCGGTCGGCAAAAGTACAGTTAATTTGCGTTTTGACCAATTTTTGGATCAATACAAAATCTGAGGTATCGACGTCAGTCTCAATTCATTTAGAATGCCGTTTTCCAACCGGTGATTTCCTCACTCCATCCATTTTACTTTTTCTTGCCAGGGAGATCGATTTGGTTCTGACTTAGAGGGATGATAAAAACCCAGGTAAAACAATCCCAGGCATCTCTCATTATCTTTGAGGTTTAGGAAAGCGCCAAGATCGCTGGCTGCTGCGGGACTACTCCAATATCCACCGATTCCTAAAGCCGATGCGGCCAACCATAAATTTTGCACGGCGCAGGCTGTCGCCGCCAGTTCTTCCCACTCCGGGATCGCATTTTGCTGATCCACATGGAGACAGATAGCAATAATAGCCGATGCTTTGAGAGGATTAGCCAGGATCTTCTTCCGTTTTTTTTCCAACTTTTGCCCTGATGGCGTGTGTTGGTCATAATAGGCTAAAAGACTGGTGGCGAGTGCTTTTCTACTTTCACCCCGCATGACGACAAAGCGCCAGGGTTGGGTCAGTTTGTGCGTTGGCGCCCAGTTTGCCGCTTCCAGGATTTTCTCAATGTCCGCTCTGGGTACCATTTCATCAGTAAAGGCGGGAGGGAAAATGGCGCGGCGGTCCTTTAAGTTTGCCAGGATATATTGCCACCCTTCTTTTCTTCGATCGCTTTTATTCATAATTTTAGTTCTTTGTCAAATTATATTTAGACTAGCCTAAATATTTATAACTTACTTTCTAATCCAGGCAAAAATATGCTTTCCACTTCAGAAGAGAATTATCTGAAAGCCCTTTATAAGATCGCCCAGGTCAAGGGCAATCCTGTCTCAACTAATGATCTTGCCGATGAACTCTCGACTTCAGCAGCATCAGTGACCGACATGATTAAAAAACTCTTTGAAAAGAAATTAGTTGACTATCAACGGTATCAAGGAGCTGTTTTAACATCGGAAGGAGGTCGCCTGGCAACAGAGTTAGTCCGGCGACATCGATTATGGGAATGCTTTCTCGTAGAAAAATTGGGCTATGGGTGGGATGAAGTGCATGATCTGGCAGAACAGTTAGAACACATAAAGTCGGTAGATCTGGTAGATAGACTAGAGGAATATCTACAGTTTCCGCGATTTGATCCACATGGCGATCCCATTCCTGACCGGCATGGGAAATTTACCATTCGGTCACAACAGCTGCTTTGCAATTTGAGTCAGGGTGATCGTGCCGAAGTGGTGGGTGTTGCCCTGCATGATTCACAGTTTTTGCGCTTTTTGGGCGAGATGCACCTTGAAATAGGTTGTGTATTGGAGGTTCTTGAGGTTTTCGAATATGATTCCTCAATGCGGATCCACATTGTTCCGGATACGAAAACGCTAATATCATCGATTTTGAGCAAAAATATCTACGTAAAAAAATATAGTTGATATGATGTTTAAACTAGCTCGGCACATTCTTTCAGCCTCCATCCTGGTCAGCTCCATGCAATCCGCACATGCCCAGGATCAAAGGAGTCTTAGTGTAGTGGCGACTGCTTCCATGATCGCCGATATGGCAAAGAATATTACCGGTGACTTACTAGATGTGAAAACTGTCGTACCGATCGGCGGTGACCCTCATATATATGAGCCAACACCTGGTGATGCTAAAATGATTGCCGATGCTGATCTTATCCTGAAAAATGGGTTGACATTTGAAGGCTGGCTAAATGAACTAATAGAATTTTCTGGCACCAAAGCGAATGTCATCACCGTCACTGAAGGGATTGAACCTATAGAAAGTCAGTTTTATAAAAATGCCACAGATCCCCATGCCTGGATGGATGTCAGTAAAGGAATGACCTATGTAAGAAACATCAAAACAGCGATCCAGCAACTGGATCCTGAGCATTCGCCAATATACGAGAGAAATTATGAGATCTACATGCAAAAACTTCAGGAGCTTGATACCTATATCATGAATAGAATTCAGGAAATTCCGATGGAAAAGAGAGTTTTGATTACCAGCCATGATGCGTTTCAATACTATGGCAAGCGTTATGGTATCCGTTTGGAATCTGTCCTTGGCACATCAACTGATGCCGATGTTCAGACAGCTGACATAATTCGATTAAACAAGGTGATCAAAGAAAGTGGTGTTCCTGCACTATTTATAGAGAGTACGATCAACCCTAAAATCCTCGAACAACTTGCTGCTGACAATCATGTATCGATCGGAGGCAAATTGTATGCAGATTCCATCGGCGGGGAAGATAGTCCTGCACCCAGTTATTTTGACATGTTGAAGCACAATACCGATGTCATCGTGACCGCTCTGACGGCTCCCATAACCTATCAGGACCATAAAGCCCAAAATAGCGGAAATACGCTTTACCTTTATGCCTTTCTGGGTATTCTACTTGTGTTATTTCTCATTATTCTGATAGTAAAATTTAGTCGCTGAATATGGAATACAATGCAATTATCTCGATTAAGGATTTATCGGTTTCCTACGAACGAAAGCGGGTGTTAACTAATATTTTTCTCGAAATTGAGGGCGGCCATATCTATGGAGTCATTGGACCTAATGGTGCCGGAAAATCAACCTTATTTAAAGCTATTCTGGGACTCATTGAAGTCAATACAGGTTCAGTACTAATCAAAGGTCATCCCATCGAAGAAAAGAGGAAAGACGTGGTATATGTTCCTCAAAAAGATGAGGTGGATTGGAATTTTCCAGCCACGGTAATGGATGTTGTCTTGCAGGGTCGTTATCCACATAAGAAAATTTACCAGCGTCTTTCAAAACATGATCACAAAATAGCCGAACAAGCTGTACATGATTTAGGAATTTCACCTTTAAAAACGAGGCAAATTGGTGAATTGTCCGGGGGCCAACAGCAACGTGTTTTTTTGGCTCGGGCTCTTTGTCAACAAGCAGATATCATACTGTTGGATGAGCCCTTTGTCGGAGTTGATATTACTACGGAAGACCGGATAATCAAGATATTACAGAATCTGGCATTAAAGGGAAAAACTATTTTAGTGATCCATCATGATTTATCTACCGTGGCTTCCTACTTTGACCAGGTGATTCTAATCAATCAACGTCTGATCGCCTTTGGTGATACGGAAAGCACTTTTACTTCAGAAAATATCAACACGGCATACCGGGCACAACTACCCATACTGCATAAAACCGGCTTAATTGGTTGAAGTTCCAAAATGAAGGCTTAAACCCAGGTTCATTTGGTAGTTTTTCGAGCTAAGAGGATTAATTCCATTACTCACGTTGTCGATCGTGAGAAAGCCTCTCCAACGCCTGAATGATAAAACCGTATGCAGGCCGGCATTAAGTCGCCCAAATCGATACCCAAACGCAGCACCCAGTGTCCACCACTTTTGAACCTGGGCTGAGGTGACCAATGCGATCGCAACCGGATACGGTGAGGATTTGATATATTGTCCGGTTAATGCCAGATTCCAGGCATCATCTTTTGCATACCCCACCATCATGAACCATCGTGTAGGCAGTGATAAGGAAACTTCCGAAGAGCTCTCACTAACATCAAAAATACTTCGAAGGGAATCAAGTGCTCCATTGATGTCCAATTGATCAATCATAAAAATATCTTCAACGGTTGCACCATCATACTCAATGATACGATTACTCACGTATGATTTGATTCCATCCTTCCATTTTATTGTGCCGATGTCAATTCCGGAAATGGCAAAATTTAGGCGATCACTGAGCCGGACATCAAGTCCAAGGTCAAGGGCACCACCCGGATTTTTTGTAAATGGCCTCCATTGGTTTAGTTGACCGACCTGGTAGTTAAGAAGATTGCCATCGGCAAAAGACAAGATCCCCACATTATCAAACTGAAAATCGGTATCTAGAGTTAATTGATAAATATCATCGGATGTTGTCAAACTTGCCGATGATCGTGGAGTGTTTCCGTAATAATTGCCCATGAGTAATTTCGGCCGAATCCCAATTGACAGTCCACGCAATTGGTAGGATAAAGTCAAGGCATAACTATTGTAGGAGTAAATTGTGGCTCGTGGGCCAATCATCACCGTTTGTCCGATAAATTGCTGATTGCCATCTTTATAAAGTAAAATTAAATCATCCGGATAAGTCACATTGCTATTAAAATTGATGCTTTGTTCAAACCCGATACTCCAGAAAGGTCGATTGAGTTTTATTTTAAAAGTCTGAAACCTGAATTCACTGGTTAAATAGTTGTCGCCAGACAATTCATTTGCCAGATTACTAATATCAAGTGAGGATCCCTGGGTTGTATTATTTACAAGATCTTCCAATGCCGGTCCGGTATGAAAAAAATTGTAGGCGCCAGACGGAAGGCCAAAATGCAGACCCTGTTCCCGGAAAAGCGCAGGATTATACGCATCTGATTGCATTACGGATTTTAGGGCAATCAAGTTCATTTCCGATTGTCCGCACAGTGAACTCAAACATCCCAGAAGTAAGGACGCAAATAGTGTAAGTCTTTTCATTTGAAATTTGCTTCAGCACCAACTCTGACTTTCATCACTTGTCCGGGTTGAATTATGGCCGGGAGGTTCCCTTGTTCCGGAGATTGCATCTTTAATTCAACCGTCAGCAGATTCATTAGTCCCACTTGTTCCAATTGCTGCTCATTTAGTTCGAAGTATAAAGTATTCTGACTGACTTCCACGACCTTGCCAGACATATCTGTTGGTGCCGGAACAATGCTGGACATTGCCTGGCTAGTCAGTCTGAGACTGTTTCCAGAAACAGAATCTTCCAGCAGAAGGCTCGGCTCGAAAGAAAAAGGAATACCATTTTCCACTACGAGTTTCAGGCGGAGATAAGATAATGTGTCCAGTCCTATTGGATCAATATTCACCGATTTCTGGACCGTGACATTCTCCACTGTCGCATTAAAGCTCATCTCAACCTCAGCGTTAACCACTGCCCGGCTACTGTCCAGGACAAAAAAAAGAGCGTCCTTGAGGTTGTCGGGATTAATGATGACATCCAGGTCATATTCGATTGATGTAATATCATCTCGTGCCACAGCCAGTACATTCGAATTGTTTTTATCAAAGGTGATCTGATCGGAAATGATCAGTCCTTGTTGGTCAAACTGAGGGAACTGCAGGTTTATAATCCCAGAAAACAAACTACTCTCCAATCTTTTTCTTTCCAAGTTAGCCCCGATAATAAAAACTTCTTTGACTCTGATGCCAATTGGTATACCAAAACTATTAGCGATCTTGAAATGAATCTTGGGATTTTCAAACTGGTAGTTTCCGGCTATCAATGTATCCTGGATGTCGATGTCGATAGTCTGAACACCCAGAGGTATCTCCGAAGTAGCGATATTGCCTTCCAGATAAGAGAAATCGAAAGCCGTGATCTGGGCAAAGGAAATGGGAAGGACGATGCGGTCGCCACTCTCATTTCGCGCATCATACTGCAGAGTCAGAAATTGCCTGGAAAAATCCACTTCAAAGCCATCTAAATCTATAGGTTCGGTAGTGATTGCACTGGGTGCTTCACCATCAAACGGAATGGAAAATGTTGTGTTGAAAACTTCACCATTTTTAGTCAATTCATCGATTTTCATTGTTACCGTTACTTCATCCGATTCATTTGAATTTAATGCGAAAATGAGCTGATCACCTTTAAGGATACCTTTGCTTAGACTGGTCTCTTCGAGGATGGGTACCGGCAATGATACCACCGAATCCAGAATAGGAATAGGCAGACCAAAGGTAGTCTTGGGGAAAAGGTCCTGCTTATTTTGTACAAATGGATCGGATTGAAAAAAGGCAGTGTAAATATTGTCTTCATTTAGGCGAACATCCGCAGTTTTTTGCAACTCCTCTATGAAATCATCAGATGAAACCTCCACTGTAGCTAGCGGAAACGCGAGGAACGGATTGCTCTCTTCCAGGGTTAAATCGGAAATCTCATCCAACCTCAGACACGATAATCCGCTGATTGTCACGGCAATAAGGATCAGAACCAGGGAGATAAATCGTACAGAAAAATTCAATTATTCAATTATGTATTGGTCTCCTAAATTTGGTATTTCCACCGAGATGTGAAAATAGGTATCCAGTAGAGAACGAAAAGCTACCTGAGTATCATATTCACCGTGCACCAAGAAGATTTTTTTCAGGCGTGTTTGGTTACGTACAAAATCAATCATTTCGTTGCGGTCACCATGTGCTGAAAAAGAATCCATCCTTGCAATTGTTGCTTTTACAGGTTTGATCTCACCATACAGTTTTATCTCTTCAATTCCGGCCAGGAGCATTCCTCCCGGCGTGCTGGGAGCACAGTAACCTACAATTAGGAACGTACTTCTTGGATCATCGATATTATGAAACAAATGATGTCTGACCCGCCCTGCATTCATCATACCGGAGGAACTGATAATAATACAGGGTTCTTTAGAAACATTTAGCGCCTTGGAAAGCTCGACATTTCTGACGTAGGTAAGATTATTAAAGCCAAAGGGATTATCATCAATGAGTAAGTATTCATTAAGCTCATTGTCGTAACACTCTGGATGAGCTCCAAATACTTCGGTCGCATTGACAGCAAGAGGACTGTCTACATAAACTGGTACGTGTGGCAACATTCCCGCATTCTCAAATTGATCCAAAATGTATACGATTTCCTGGGTGCGACCTACACTAAATGCTGGAATGATCATCTTACCCTGGTTTTCCAGACAGGTCGTTTTGATTGTGCTTAGAAGTTTGTCTGTTTCTTCCGGCTTACTAAGGTGATCCCGGTCTCCATAGGTAGATTCACAGATGAGGAAATCAACTTCTGGCATCTGCTGAGGATCACGCAAGATCGGTCTATCCGGCCGGCCGATATCCCCGGTAAATCCGATTAGCGTTTCTTTGCCATGTTCCCGGATTTTTAAAGTCACATTGGAACTTCCCAAAATATGACCTGCATCCCGATATTGAACCTCTACCGAATCGTTTATCTTAAACCAACGGTCATAAGGCATTCCACAGAACAACTTCATGGTTTCTTTCACATCCTCAGCGACGTAAAGAGGTTTGCGTAATTTCTTTTTCTTCTTCTTGCGAAGTTTTCGATTGGCATACTCAGCATCACGCTCCTGTATTTTGGCACTATCCAATAGCATAATGGCGCACAAACTACGGGTAGCATGCGTAGCGTAGACCTCTCCCCGGAAGCCATCTCTGACTAACTTTGGTAGGCGGCCGGTGTGATCAATATGAGCATGTGATAAAACAACACAGTCGATTTCCCGGGGATTAAAGAGCCAACGACTGTTGAAATCTTCCATATCCTTGGCACGGCCCTGGTAAAGACCACAATCCAAGAGGATTTTGAAACCATTGTCGAGCGTAATCAGATGAGCACTTCCGGTCACCGAGCGCGCCGCACCACAAAACTTTAATTGCATGAAAAGGTAGCGAATGATTTAAGTGGCAAAAGATACAAATAAGTTTATTCGTTTATTCTGCCAGGTATCGGTCGACAGTATGGATAAGCATAGAAATCGTCCTGTCTACCTCACTTTTAATCCGCCGTATTCACCTTGCACCCTTATCATCCCGGCAGCATTTTTAGATCCTCTATAACCTTCAATCCTAATGTAGTTGTCCTCCTTTTGACTTCTATTTGTCGAAAAACTATCCGGTTCCTTAAATGAAAAATACTTGCCCTCCACATTCAATCTGAACGATGAAACATCATCGACATTAATATCTGATCCTGTGTATCTGCTTTCTATTTCGACGGCTTCAAAGCTGTTATCGAGGCGATCTATTTCAAGGCCGCCGTATGACATTTGACCGGAAAATCTTTTCACCAAATGCTCCAGATTGATTTTAGTGTATTTAGTAATCACATCCAGATATTCAATTTTGTCTACTTCAATGTTGTCATATTTTCCTTCGTTGGTCATTCGGCCGATGTCGCCTAGGTGATAGCCGTCATATCCTGAATAAGAAATCAGGTCATTAGCACTCTCGATATAGATGTGTGAATATTTGGAACTGATCTCCACTTTATTCGCTTCATTCACTCTTAATTTGAAATAGGCAATATCGGCCGTGGTATTATTGGCCTTGGCCACGGTGGCATTACCATACGAAAGATCCAACTTAAGATCTCCCGCGACTTCATCTATCTTAAGGTCTCCATATTTTAGGTTTACCTCGACATCACTGGAAAAATCCTCAAGATCAGCATTGCCATATTTGTGGGAAAGATCCAACCTGGCAGCAGTAGGCATAGATACTTCATAATCAACCTGGACGTCATCATCATCCCACCAACTTTTTATGAACCACCAGCTAGACCTTTTACTGTCAATAGTTGTCTTGGCACTTACGTACCGGTTATCCCCACTAAAATCAATAGTAATGCGGTCAAAAACATCATCTGCATCACCTTGATTTTTGGCATCAACACGAACAGTGACAACTATATTGACCTCATTGCGATCCCAGGTCTTGATATGAACCTGTCCATGCATATTTTCAATATTTACTTTCCCGCCGTCTGAAAGTGAATATGATTTAGTAAACGTCTTCGTGTACTCCGTTTTGTCATCCGCCATTACCTGGCTATGAAAGTAAAAGACAAAAAAGAGGGCAGCAATCACTGCATTATATATGTTGAATTTCATCTTTTATTATTTTAAATTCTTTTTCGCGATTTACCGCTGTTTCTAATAATTCGATTTTAGCTTCAAATGAAGCAATGATCGCTTCATAGATTTTTTCCTTCGATTTTACTGGTGCATCTGCCAACTGGTCCTTTAGATCAGCGACCTGACGATCAATGCGACTCAATTCTTCATTTAAACTGTTTATCTGCATTTCATCACCTTTCAATTCGACCAATAGGGCATCAACCTGCGAGTCAAAATAATGCTCAGCTCCATTTAGATCTTTTACTTGTGCATAAGCCTGCATCTCCTGATATTCATTAAGTTTAGGATATATCAGGACACCCAGTGCTATACCCAGTAGAAGTAAGAGACTAGCTGCAATAGCCAGCGGCCATATGATAGATTTTGGGTTTTTCTTATTTTGTATACGCGCTTCGATATCAGCCCAAACCTTGAATGAAGGTCGCTCATCGTCAAAAGCTTCACGATGCATTGAAATGAACTCCTCCAGTTTATCCTTCTTGTTCATATTGCTTTACTCTTCTGCGTTAATATTTGATGTAATTTCTGTTTTGCGCGGCTATATTGCGACTTCGAAGCTCCCTCAGAAATCCCTAAAATCTCACTTATCTCGGCATGATCGTAACCCTCCAGTAAATAGAGATTAAAAACGGTCTTGTATCCGCTAGGTAATATCTCGATGGCTTTTTTGATCCTAACGATGTCCTCTTCTGTAAAATTCTGGGTGTACTCCAAATCCGGTATATCGCTCAGATTACTATCGGCTTCCTCAAAATGAAATTTTCGCTTCTTCAATTGATTCAGGCAACTATTTATCACAATACGCTTTATCCACGCCCCCAGTGATGCTTCACCCCGGAACGTATCTATTTTGGAAAAAATATCTACAAATGCATTTTGCAAAACGTCTTCTGCCTCTTCCCGGTTGCCCATCATGCGATGACAAATGTTATACATCGCCTTGGAGTATAAATGATATATTTCAAACTGTGCCCTTCGATCTCCGTTCAGGCACCCCAAAATCAATTCATCTTGTTTTTGTCTTGGATCCAAGAGATCAATCTGATTTGTTTTAATGACAATATTTGGGCAGGGTGGGTTGCATGCCAGGCATGCCTTTTTCCAACAATGCTCTTTACTTTCATCTCGGACGAATCATTTCACATCTGAGACAACCATTTTCAGAGGCGACAAGATATTGGGCAAGGATGACCGGCGAACCGGATGATGGTATCGCACGAGACCCAGGTTATTCCTCTTCCTGCCGGCCGACAGGTAAGTCTTTTAGCTTTTTGTCGTCGACATTTTCGTCAAGAAATGTATTTAGCCGGTCAATCGGCAACGTAGAGATAATTTGACCAAATTCGTTGATCTTAATATCAAAGCCTTTGAGCTTATCATGGGCTTCGGGCATCCCTTTCTTCGGAATCTTCTTTGGCATAAAATGTTTTTTTTATTACAACGTCAGTCTTTCGTTACCCAGTTCCTCTTTTCCCTATAGTTAGGCAGACTGATTTTCTGAGCTTTGTATGATCCGGTCAAATTCAGTGGGTGCTTCTTTCCATCTCGACATTGCCCTTTGTCTCCCCAATATCTCTGCAATGGCAAAAAGATCCGGGCCTTTGGCATCACCGGTCAGTGCTATTCTTAACAGAGGAAAAATATCCCCAAACCTGATACCTGATGTGTGGATGTAATCGCTAACTGCTTGTTTAATGGTCTCTGGCTGAAAATCAACAACCTCTTCCAGTACAACGATCAGATTTTCATAATGTGACCTGCTCTCCTGATTCCACTTTTTCCTTATTGTATTTTGATCAAATATCAGTTCATCAAAAAAGAAATGGCTGAGTCCGGGTAAATCGGCATAGGTCTTCATTCTGTCCCTGAGAAGAGCACAAATTGGTACGAGGTCTGCTATGGAGATGTTTTTTTCTTCCTGGCGGAAGAATGGATGAGCTGCCAAAGCAATATCCTCCGCTTCCTGATTACTAATGTATTGTGAGTTAAACCATAGAGCTTTCTCATAGTCAAAACGAGCACCTGATTTGCCAATTTGTTCGATGGAAAAGGTGTCTATCAGTTCCTTAAGAGTAAACATTTCCTGCTCAGTGCCTGGGTTCCAACCCAACAGTGCTAAGAAATTTATCATCGCGTCTGGACTAAATCCAACAGAATCAAATCCATCAAATGAGCCATCTGGCCCATCGCTCCACTTAAGTGGGAAAACCGGAAATCCAAATTTCTGACCATCCCTTTTACTTAATTTTCCCTTTCCTGAGGGCTTAAGGATCAGTGGCAAATGGGCAAACTTTGGCATAACTTCAATCCATCCCATTGATTCATAGAGTAACACATGGTGAGCCGTACTCGAAAGCCACTCTTCGCCCCTGATCACGTGACTTATTTTCATCAAGTAATCATCAACCACATTTGCCAGGTGATATGTAGGCAGCCCATCGGCTTTAAGAATCACCTTGTCATCGAGTTCTATGGTATCAAAAGTAACCTCTCCGCGAATTTCATCCTGAAAGCTGATACTTCTGCCGGAAGGCACTAACAATCTGACAACATAAGGATGCCCGGTATCAAGTAGCCTTTGTGTCTCTTGCTTATCCAGACTAAGGGAATTGCGCATACTTGACCTAGTGGATGCATCGTACTTGACATGTCCATCACCTTGTCTGCGCATTGCTTCGAGATCCTCACTGCTGTCAAAAGCGTAATAAGCCTTACCTGAATCAACCAGCTGGCGAACGTACTGCAGGTAAATGCTCTTTCTCTCCGACTGGCGATAAGGTCCAAATGGACCCCCGACATGAGGTCCCTCATCCACTTCAAATCCACTCCAATCCAGTGCTTTAATGATGTATTCTTCAGCACCGGAAACCAGCCGTGCTTGATCTGTATCTTCAATTCTCAAGATAAATGAACCCGAATGCTTTCTGGCAAATAAATAATTATAAAGTGCTGTGCGCAAACCTCCTATATGCAAAGGTCCGGTGGGACTTGGGGCAAATCGTACTCTAACATTACTCATTTCCTATGATATGTGGTCTCCTTCGAGAGGATATTATAAAATACTTTAATATTTAATTAAATAAATATGAAGCAGCAGTAAACCAATTGAAGCCGTTGTACGTTTAAGAATTAAAGCTCAGCAAAGAAACATAAAAACCGCGCACCTTAACACATTTCATCTAATCCTTTCTCTCCATCTTACGATAGATTAAAGAAAGACACCAAACTATCCATGACAAGCCATGTACCTAGTCAAAACTCCTGAATTCATTCAAAACCTTTTCCCAAATTTCACCTGGAAAATTCCAACGCAAGAAAAGAAAATATTTTTGACATTCGATGATGGACCAATTCCAGAGGTGACACCGTGGGTCATTGGGCAGCTGGCAAAATATGAAGCTAAGGCGACCTTCTTCTGCGTGGGTGAAAATGTACAGCGACATCCGGGTATATTTTTAAAGCTGAGAAATAGTGGTCACGCCGTAGCTAGTCATACAAATAATCATCTCTCAGGATGGCGTACTGACAACATCCCGTATTTTCATAATGTACGCCGGGGAGCTACCCTGGTAAAGTCGCCTATCTTCCGACCGCCCTACGGCCGAATTAAACCATCTCAGGTTCCATTTCTCATGCGACACTATCACATTATCATGTGGGATGTATTGAGTGGTGACTTTGATCCAAAAATTAGTGCCGATCAGTGCCTAAGCAATGTGATTGATCATGCAGACAGCGGATCCATCATCGTGTTTCACGATAGTTTAAAAGCCAAAGAAAAGTTGCAATTTGTGCTACCCAGAGTCCTGCAACACTTCTCCAGCAGGGGTTATGATTTTGATCCGATCACTGAATCTGTATTGTTTGTCCCGTCAGCTGCACAACAGAGAGCCTAGGAGAAAAGGTTTCGCCATTAAATTGAACATTTCCGGTTAATTTGGGTGTTTATACACTTACATCGTGCAATCATATGAAACGACCTGGAGAAATTTTGCAATCGCTGTTACAATCATTTGACGGAGACAGTGTGCTCTTAAAAATCAAAGATTATCTTAAAGTGGCAGGTACTCAATTGGTTTATGGTGTCCTGCTGCTCTTTTTTGCACATAAACGTTCTGACACACCTACCTGGGCTAAACGAATGGTCCTGGGATCTCTCGCATATGTTTTAGCTCCTATCGATCTTATTCCTGACCTTTCTCCATTCCTTGGATTCACTGATGACCTGGGTGTATTAATGTTTGGTCTGGTGAGTATAGCCGGCTACATCAACGAGGAGGTAAAGGTAAATGCCAAAACCCAACTAAATAAGTGGTTTGGCAAAGTTGATCCGAATGACCTGACCGCATTGGAGGAAAAAATTGGCATCTCTTATCCAGAGAGACAAAATGAAAACCAGTAGCCATTTCACCAACATACTATTTTAAATTATTGAGAATTAGCGGCTGAACACAGCCAGGCCGAATCTCAAATGTTCCTTGAAAAATCACCTGCCCTCAGACCTTTCAACAACCCAGTACAGGAGCATTGCCGCGACCACGTGACACTACTGAAATACTTTGGCGATGCTACGCCAGTACCTTCTCTGATTTTCTTACTTTGTTTTCTAAACTTCCATGATGCCTTATCAAGTCATTGAGCCAAAATTCTTTATCAATACTCGCAGGAACTTTTGCGAATCTATATCGGGAAAATCAATCGCACTGTTCTTTGGCAGTGATCTGATGCTGCGCACTGCAGACCAGATGTATCCTTTCCGGCAAAATTCAAATTTGTTCTACCTGACCGGCATTGATCAATCAAATTCCATCTTGCTATTATATCCCAATTCTCCCAATCCTGAACAACGGGAAATCCTCTTTATTAAAAAGTCAGATGAAAAAGCACGCATTTGGGAAGGAGAAAACCTTTCGAAAGAAGAAGCAAAGAAACTTTCCGGTATCGATCAGGTCTGTTGGACCGAGCAGTACGAGTCAATTATCGCCCAATTAATGCCGGAAGTAAAGAATGTTTATTTGAATTTACATGAACCCGTAACAAACGAATCAGCTTCCTGCTGCCGTGAGCGAATTTTTGGTTCAAAGCTAAAAAGCCTATACCCTTTGCACAGATACCGAAGATCGCAGCCCATCCTTAGAAAAATGCGGATGAAAAAATCACCGGTTGAGCTTGAGTTGATTCGCAAGGCTATTTCGATAACCGCTTCGGGCTTCAATCACGTACTAACCGCGGTGCACCCTAATATGTGGGAATATCAAATCGAAGCCATTCTGTCTGGCACATTCATTCACGAAGGGGCTCGAGGTCATGCCTTTGAACCCATCGTTGCCAGCGGTTCATCTGCATGCATACTACACTATACTCAGAACTCCCGGCAGTGCCGTTCCGGTGATTTAATTCTATTGGATTTTGGCGCTGAGTATGCAAACTACGCAGCGGATATTAGTCGTACCATTCCGGTCAACGGTCGCTTTTCATCAAGACAGGCACAAGTCTATGATGCTGTTCTTCATATTCTGGAGAAAACCAGATCAATGATGGTTCCCGGTATCACTCTGAAGGAATTAAATCGCGAGGTGGGGGTTATGATGAATCATGCCCTGATTGACTTGGGACTGCTAGAAGCTAAGGATCTGCCCTCAGAAAGTGCCAGAGATCAACCCTTCAGAAAATATTTTATGCATGGGGTATCTCACCATTTGGGTCTGGATGTACACGACCTCAGTGATCGTGCGGCTTCATTGGAAGCTGGCATGGTCCTCACCTGCGAACCGGGTATCTACATTTCACAGGAAAAAATTGGTGTAAGATTAGAAAACGATATTCTGGTGCACGCTGACGGACCGGTGGATTTATCGGAAAAGATACCCATTCAAAGGGAGGAGATTGAATCATTAATGCAGCGCTAGTACTAGTTCTTCAGCTGGAATACTTGTTCCACAATCGGTCGAAAAAAACTTTTACCCGTAGTAAATAGCTATGTAAAAATGGTGCCTTTTCTGCACATGGAAGTTTGAAAAGCTTGGTTGCACTGCTTGGTTTTGGTGAGGAAGAACAGTTTGCACTATATTTTGTCTGGATGGATTTGATCTTATCCGAATGGCAAGAGCTACAATAGCAGTGCATCGCTTTTTGCATATCTGTTATGAGTGCAGCTATTTTCGGATCTTCATCAGCAAGTCTTTCAACTCTTTCCCGTTCTCTGGGTTCACAAATCCCGAGTACGTATTCCTCAATTAACCCAGCATGTACTATTTTCTCCTCTTTGTCACTTTGCTTCATAGGCAGGTGCTTTGTGGCAGATGCTCACCATGTAAGAAACGACAAATTACCCGAAATGTTTAAGTTGTTGTGTCTGTGACCAGGAGGGATCTCTCCGCTGCCAACACCGATTCACTCAGATGCCTTCTACTCCTTGCACCAGTAGTGAGACCTCATTATGTAGTACCTCGATAAACCCTTTGGTGATTTGGAACTGAAGCGGATCGCCGTTGGATTTTTTCACCCGGACGGTGCCTTTTTCCAATGCTGCGACAATGGGGGCATGATTTTGCAGCACTTCAAACTGGCCACTAATTCCGGGCACTTTAACCGACGTTATCTCTCCTGAAAATATTTCTTTTTCGGGAGACAGTATACTTATTTTCATCAGGAATCAGCTTTAGCCTCATCAATCAATTTCTTTCCTTTAGCGATCGCATCTTCGATTGTGCCCACTAAATTAAAAGCAGCTTCAGGATATTCATCGACCTCTCCATCCATAATCATATTAAATCCCTTTATGGTATCTTCAATTGGTACCAACACACCAGCCAGGCCGGTGAAAGCTTCGGCAACATGAAATGGCTGGGATAGGAATCGTTGCACGCGACGGGCCCGGTGTACAATTAACTTATCTTCTTCTGACAATTCTTCCATTCCCAGGATGGCAATAATATCCTGGAGTTCTTTATATCGCTGTAAGATACCTTTTACTCTTTGCGCCGTGCCATAGTGTTCCTCACCCAACGTATTTACGTCCATAATACGGGAAGAACTAGTGAGCGGATCAATCGCTGGATAAATACCCAATGCGGCTAGTTTTCGATCCAAAACCGTTGTTGCATCCAAATGCGCAAACGTGGTTGCAGGCGCTGGATCCGTTAAATCATCTGCCGGGACGTAAACTGCCTGAACTGAGGTAATGGATCCTCGTTTTGTCGAAGTGATGCGTTCTTGCATCACACCCATTTCTGTTGCCAATGTAGGTTGGTAACCAACCGCCGATGGCATTCGACCCAGTAAGGCAGATACTTCTGAACCTGCCTGAGTAAAGCGAAATATATTATCAATAAAAAAGAGGATATCTCTACCTCCATTGGGATCAGAAAGATCTCCGTCGCGGTAGTATTCCGCAATGGTAAGTCCAGACAAGGCGACACGAGCCCGGGCACCAGGAGGTTCATTCATTTGACCAAATACAAAGGTGGCCTTTGACTTTTCCAGTTCTTTCAGTTCTACTTTGCTCAAATCCCAACCACCTTTCTCCATTGACTCCTTGAAGTGCTCGCCATAAGTTATGATACCAGCCTCCAGCATCTCTCGTAGCAAGTCATTTCCCTCCCGTGTCCGTTCACCTACACCGGCAAAAACTGAAATCCCATCATAACCCTTGGCAATATTATTAATCAATTCCTGAATTAGCACCGTCTTACCAACTCCGGCACCTCCAAAGAGACCAATTTTACCACCCTTTTGATAGGGTTCTACCAGGTCAATGACCTTGATACCCGTGTAGAGTACTTCGGTTTCGGTGGATAAGTCCTCGTATCTGGGTGGTTCCCTATGGATGCTGTAACTACTGTCGTCTTTAACAATTGGGCCAATGCCATCAATGGTTTCACCAACTACATTAAAGAGTCGGCCTCGGATCTGAGAGCCGATCGGCATGGCGATAGGTTTTCCGGTATCTATCACCTTGGTGCCACGAGTGAGACCATCTGTAGCATCCATCGCAATAGTGCGAACACTATCTTCTCCCAGGTGCTGCTGACACTCCAAAACCAGTGTATCACCATTCTCGCGGGCAATGGTCAATGCGCTAAGTATTTCAGGTAATATCGCACCTTCATCAGAAAAACTAACGTCTACTACCGGGCCGATTACTTGCTTTACTCTACCTATATTTGACATATATTGGTTTGCTTTAAGACTGGATTTAAAAATCGCTGCAAAGATATACCTTTTGACAAATAAACAAAGAGCGACACAGCTAAAAGGCAAGCGAATGCAATGTTTAAAATAACGAATGGTGAAATGCATGTTTCCGTAAAAGGTGAAGATGAGTGATCACATATCTTCTGATTGGGATTTTTTGCTGGAATTGTCAAAAAAAGGCACCACTTCATGCGAGGATCGAAGTCGTTTGGATCCCTTACTAAATAGCTATGAACTGAGTACGGATAATACTTTCGAAATAAAGTTTTTCCGTGCTCTCGTGGCCGTCTCCATCCTTTCTCGAGCCGCCTTTCAACCTTCTCTGTCCGGGATAAATCCAAACCCCGCACCAACTGAAGATCTGGTTCCGGCAAGTAAGAAATCCTCTGATGTGATAATCGAGGCCCTCGCATTTAAGGAATGGGAAATAGTTGAAGAGGCATTAAGAATCATCAAAAGTCAAAAAAGGCGACTTCATCCATGGGCCTTACCCGCTTTGCTGGATCATGGGCAAAGCCACACGAATCAATACCCGTTGTTTGCCGCTACCTTTGGAGAGCGAGCAATCTGGCTTGCCAATTTTAGGAGTGAATGGCGATGGTGGTCGCAATTACATCAGGATTCAGCAGAAACAATAACAGAGGATGAGTTAATCTACTGGATACAATGGCAAAGATTGCGGGGTCACCTGGAAATGATGGCAATTGACCGTCTTGCGGTAACTGACCGCATTAAATTACTACAAGAAATAAGTCAACGACCAATGGATCGCGATGCGGCTATAGGTCAGAGATACCTGAAATCTTCACGGGCCAAAGAGAGAAAGTACGCCCTCAGCATCCTGCTGCAGCTAGATACACAGGAATATCGGCAGAATATCACCAGCATGGAAGACTTTGCGCGTCAGTTCATAACCATCCGTAAAGCTGTCATTTATCTCAACCAAAAGGTCCCCCGACCTTCAGGTTTTTCTTTTTCTACGCATGACCTACCGCAGGTCATGCCAAAAGATGAAGTCTTTTGGAGGCTGTTAACCTTTTTGAAACCTGATCAGATTTTCAAACATATTGATTTTACGCCTGAAGTTATTTGCAACCAAATAGTAGAAAAAGATCGATTGAAACCCCTTTGCCACATCCTGGTTGAGGCATTGACTAGACATCGATCTCCCGTCAAATGGCAAGAGGCCATGATGCTTCAGTGGTTAAAAATCTATCCGGATAAGAACACAATTTTGGCGCCATTTGAAAAAATTGTCAAGGTGCTCGACCATAATGTAACCCAAGTGTTGATAACGGCATTAATCGAGGACACGACCGAATACTTCACTACCAAATTATTAATAGTGGTGGCGAATACAAAACAATATGTGAATCGTGATTTGTCAATTGCCCTGATGGATAAAATCTTCCGGTTGCTTACCACGAATCTTAGTCGTACTGGGGTGAATGACATTGGAGAAGTCTTACAGCACGCTCAATATTTGCTAGATCCCCGGGTCAATAACAGCATCATTGCCAATTGGGTTGAGGTGGATTATCGATACCAGAGACTGGCCAAAATCATGTTGGAATTTAGAGATACCATTAAACGAAGATCAATTTTGCTAGCCAGCATTATCGAAGACGTAAGCTAGTCACTGCAACCGTCACCAAATGGACGGATTTTGGAGTAGATTATAAATTAGAATGTATTATGAGTAGTGAAAAATTCATCCGGAGATTAGCTGAAGAACAATATGCAACCGAGCTGAGTGCTCTGCAAAAAGAAGATAAGGATCCCCGACCAGAAAATTGGCATCTTTCCCCAACTCAGGTTTGTAAGTATATACTGGGTGGCAAACTGACTTCAGGTGACGAGATACAACCAAAATACTTCGGTGAGAGACGTTTGGTTGAGTTAGCCGTAGCCACAATATTAACAGATCGGGCTTTACTCTTGATTGGAGTTCCTGGCACAGCCAAAACCTGGCTTTCCGAACATCTTGCAGCAGCGATTTCAGGCGATTCTACCCGGGTTGTACAAGGCACTTCAGGCACAGGAGAGGATGCAATAAGATATGGCTGGAATTATGCAAAACTATTGCAAGAAGGTCCCAGTACAGACGCTTTAGTACCCAGTCCGGTCATGAGAGCAATGCAAGGAGGACAACTTGTGCGGATAGAAGAACTTACACGAATCCCTTCCGACATTCAGGATGCATTAATAACCATACTTTCGGAAAAGAACCTGCCGGTCCCTGAGCTTGATATTAATATCAGGGCAAAATCAGGATTTAATGTGGTGGCCACTGCCAATGATCGTGACCGGGGTGTACATGAGTTGTCCAGTGCTTTACAAAGAAGATTTAATGTGGTCAAATTGCCTTTACCTCCGTCTCTGGAGGAGGAATTAAAAATTGTGTCTTTCCGGATTGATCAAATAAACCGGGAACGCAAATTGCCGGTTCAACACATTGGAGTGGATGAAATAAAAAAATTAATAACCGTATTCAGAGAACTGAGATCAGGTCAGTCGGAGGATGGAGAGATTAAAATCAAATCGCCATCTTCGACCTTGAGTACCGCCGAAGCGATTTCGGCTGTCAACAATAGTATTATTCTTTCCGCCTATTTTAATCACAAAAAAGGCAGCGTAGTACCCATCGCAGAAAGCATAATTGGTGCTGTGGTAAAAGACTCCAATCAGGATATACCAATTTTATCAGAGTATCTCGATACGGTGATCAAATCGAGGAAAGGTTGGTCTAAAATATATGAGGCCTGCCATCTGATTCTGAAATAATCAAAATCAGGAGCTAATAAATCAAAATGACCTACAAGCTCTTTGGAATTAGGCATCATGGGGCGGGATCTTGCCGGAATCTGGTCTCTGCCCTACATTCCTATGCTCCAGAGATCGTGCTTATCGAATGTCCTGCAGATGCAGAATCTCTCATCACCTATGTAGCTCACGAGCTGGTGAAACCCCCGGTAGCAATCATGATATATAATCCAAAGGACTTAAGCCAATATGCTTATTATCCATTCACTGTGTTTAGTCCGGAGTGGCAGGCGATACAATATGGTGTGGAGAAGAGTATTCCTGTGTGGTTTTTTGACTTGCCACAAAGTCAGAGTTTTCTCATTTCCGACCATTCCACTGTGACTAAAAAGGAGCAGGGTTTTACCCACGATCCCTTTGGTCAAATGGCAAAACTCGCGGGATTTGAGGATCCGGAACGCTGGTGGGAAGAATATATCGAACAACAAAAGGCCGCACCCGAAATTTTTGATACAATCCTTGACTTGATGCAAGAACTGCGTAAATCAGATATTACTGATAAGAGATCAAATTTAATTCGCGAGGCCTTTATGCGTCAAAAGATCCGCGCTGCAATTAAATCCGGATACCAGAAAATAGCTGTTGTTTGTGGCGCCTGGCACGCCCCCGTCCTGACCGACTTATCTTCACCAGGTGCCAGTGATGACGCAAAGATTTTACGAGGGCTAAAAAGAACCACCGCTGCTTATACTTGGGTTCCTTGGTCTTACAATCGCATAGCCAGGCATACCGGCTATGGGAGTGGTGTCATATCGCCCTACTGGTACGAGGCACTTTTTGCTGATCATGCAACCGCCGTGGCCAGGTGGATGAGTCGAGCTTCAGCATTTCTTTCCGAACTCGGCCATCAAGTTTCGCCGGCACAGACTATTGAAAGTACACGCCTGGCTGTAAATTTGGCCTATTTGAGAAAAAAAGCCATGCCAGGTATAGTGGAACTATTTGATGCGGTGATCGCCGTTCATGTTCAAGGCAATGATCAAATTTTAGAAAAGCTCAGGCTAAGACTTTTAGAGGGCGAAAAGATCGGGACGGTGTCCGATCAAGTGCCGACTGTTCCATTACTTAAGGATATTGAAACGCACCTCAAAAAAACACGCCTGTTTAAAGACTGGAAGAAGGATGGGCTGATTGAAAAGCATTTTGATTTACGCAAGTCGACACAACTGGAAGCAAGCCGGTTGCTCCGGCGTATGCAGCTCTTGGGTATTAGCTGGGCTCAGGAAAAAGAGGTCGAACATAACCCTTTAGGTACCTTTCACGAATACTGGGATCTACAGTGGTTCCCGGAATTTGAATTGCAAATCATCGAGGCAAGTATGTGGGGTAATACCCTGGAAGATGCATCGGTTCATTATATAACACACCAGTTGGCTGATGATATCGCATTTGAAAAATTGGGGACCTTACTATATCAGGCCCTCCATGCCAACTTGCCGGGTCTGGTTCCTGGCATAAGCAAGAAAATAAGCGATCTGGGAAACTTAACTGACGATGTGCTTTCGCTGATGTTGGTCATGCCCCCGTTGATCTGGTCCCTGCGATATGGCAATGTTGCTCAATATGACATGAATGGACTACATCAATTAATCGATCAATTATTTCCCCGGATTTGCATTCTAATTCCCGGAAAAACAACCAATCTCTCTGAGGAGTTGGCACTTGAATCTTTTAAGTCGATTAATCAACTACATCAAGCATTGCAGTTGCTGGAAAATCCAAAATACTTGCTTGATTGGACTACTACTTTGATTCAAATAGCAAATATTCGTGAAGCAAATCCATTGATCAAGGGAAATTGCCTTCGACTTCTGCTAATCAGGGAAAGTCTCGACGAAAGTGCCATATACAAACTCGTGCGTTTCAATCTATCAAGTTTACTCGATCCATTTTACCCCAGTCTCTTCCTGGAAGGACTATTGTATGGCGGTGGCTGGCTGCTGATTCAAAAACCGGCCTTACGTAAGATCATTGACCAATGGATCTTGCCTTTGACTGAAGAGCAATTCATCACTTTTTTACCTATACTGCGGCGTACATTTAGTTCCTTTTCGGTTGAAGAAAAAGAAGCATTATACAATTTGTTATTTGCCGGCCGATTTGTGGAAGAAAAAGATGTCAATGTTAATGATCAAAGAAAAGAGTTGGTACTTCCCACCTTAAGGTTCTTACTGAAATAGTCTTAAATCACGTAATCGCTCCTCAAGTTTTCGATCAATGTCCTCTGAGTGGTCACTCCTCTTCCTCGTGCTCCCTGACATAGTTATTATCTATGTCATCTCCCTCATCTTCATCTTGCTCGGAATCCTTCCCCCTGGTGAGCCAAAAATTATTTGCTCCTTCACCCTGGATCAGATGAACCTTCTGTTGGCTTAATAGCTCCAGGAGTGCCAGGAATGTGACAATCGCATGAATTCTACTTTCAAGCTTGAGAAAAACATCCTCAAAGGAAGACTTAATTCCCAGTGAAATCTTGGAATACAAATAATTCTGTTGTTCCTGAATTGTATATTCATACCGGGCTATAGTATGGGCAACAACCGCGTCATCTTTTAGCCGGTCCAAAACATTTTCAAAGGCTTTCAACAGTTTGAAAAGTGTGATCGACTCAAGTTCGGCATCAACCATTGCAACTTCTGCGATTCTCCGTAGGTCGTCCTTGGTATTGCCTCGCTCAAACATAAGAGATCGCGCTTCTTCCTTCTGGCGAAACGTATCCAGTGTCTCTTTATATCGCTTGTATTCTATAAGTTTTTGGACTAATTCTTCACGAGGGTCGATCTCATTGCCCTCTTCATCTACCGCCTTGCGGGGCAACAACATTTTTGCCTTGATGCGCATCAGGGTCGCAGCAACGACGATAAACTCGCTCGCCAAATCAATGTTCAAAGCATCGATGTGACGCACATAATCGAGAAAATCATCGGTGATTTTTGCAATTGGGATATTGTTGATGTCGAGCTCATCGCGCTCGATGAAAAACAATAGCAAGTCAAAGGGTCCCTCAAACTGAGGTAATCTTATTGTATATGTATAGTAATTTTGATCCTCCATAGTTAGATGTGCACAAAAGTAATCAAATCGGTATTGCGAAGCTTGTCAGAGAAAAGAAAATAAGTGGCGTATTTACATCAGAGTCTTTATGTTTAGGGGAGATAGCATAAGAGTATTAGTTTTAACTCTCTCCGGGCACAACATTTCATATATAAAAAAAGCACCAAATCTGTCATGCAAAAGAAAAATAAAGGCCGTATCTACCTGGTGCCGACGCCACTGATCGAAGGTGAGATTAATACTATTCCGGAAATGAATCGCTTGATCGTGGCCAGCTGCCGCTACTTTCTAGTCGAATCCTTCAAAACGGGGCGACGACACATCCGTGCTATGGTTCCTGCCTTTGACCTGGATAGTGCCGTACTTGAGCAGCTGGACAAATCGACGCCCGTTGAGGATCTCGAAAACTTAATTGAACCGGTATTTCAGGGCCATGACATATGTGTACTTTCAGATGCCGGATGCCCGGGCATTGCCGATCCCGGAAGCCGCCTGGTGCAATTGGCCCATCATAAAAATATTGAAATCATTCCCCTCTCTGGTCCCAGCTCAATCACTTTGGCCCTCATGGCCTCGGGATATAATGGGCAGCAATTCACTTTTCATGGATATCTTTCTCGCAACAAAAGCGAATTAAAAATCGAATTGAGAAAAATTGAGCAAATGGCAAACTACGCTACTCAGATTTTTATGGAAACACCTTATCGCAATTTGTCACTTTTTAATCAGCTCACTGCATTTTTATCTCCCAATGTTCAATTATGCATTGCCTGTGATCTTACCAGTGCAAATTCATTGGTTAAAAGTCAAACTATTTCTCAGTGGAAAAAACAGACAGCACCAAATATTCACAAGAGACCTTGCATTTTTTTGATCACCAAATAATATCTGCGGCTAAAATCTGTACGCGACCTTTAGTCTTGGTGCAAATAGAAAAAATTTGGCCACTGTAGTACTGTAGGCGCGGAAATATGAGCCAGGTTTTATCTCTCTTGTACCGATTTCAACTTTCACCGGAGGATTTAGCAATCATCAAGGAGATTTAACATCCTGGATTCCACTGGTACTTCTGGGAGATAGCCCGGCCATTAAGGACTATCGTTTCCAAGCAGGAGCTTATGGTAAATCGATGTAAATCTCCATTTCCTTTTAAACGCATTCCGGTGGTTGTTGCGATTGAAAAATATATTTGATACGGAGTGTAAGGAATCACTCTTGCCATAGAGTCAAGCTTGACTGGCGAAGTAGAAAGTGCGGAGGAAATTCATCTCACACCCGCCACTTCATGGTCAAGCTGAGTCAAGAAAAATTACTTATGACCTTATGCGTCATCATATGAAAACGAGTGATGAGCGCCCGCTGGGAGGCAAGAAATTTTCCAAATATTGTCCAATAGCAAGGCATGGGATCGTCTAGAACATGATCACCAGATTGACCTGGTCCATTTTTATTAAAAAAAACTATAAATCATGAAACGACTAACGAATCTAGCATTGCTTCTATCCATCTTATCCTTATCCACCCTTGCATCAGGTCAGGATATGCTTAGTAAAGATGATCGCAACAAAGCGATAACATCTCTCAAGTCATCTAGTGCCATGTTGCTTGAATCTGTTAAAGGTCTATCTCCATCACAATTAAATTATAAGGCCGATCCAGAAAGTTGGTCAATCGCCGAATGTGTTGAACACCTGGCCATCTCAGAAAAAAACATTTTTGGCTTGGTTGACATGGCATTGCAAAGTCCATCTGATCCATCGCTACGTGCATCTTTACCTTTTAGTGATGAGGAAGTAGTAGGATTTATTTCAGATCGCAGTTCTAAGGTGAAAACTCAACCTCCCTTTGAACCAAAAGGTAATTTTGGATCTTTTGATGGCTCACTAGATGAATTTAAAACGCTACGCAAATCAAATATGAAGTATATTAAAAAGACAAAAGACGATCTGCGCAATCACTATTTTGATTTCCCTTTCGGTAAAGTAGATGCGTACCAGGTTGTTATGTTTATGTCTGGCCATACGATGCGGCATACGGCGCAAATAAAAGAAGTCATGACACATGATGGCTTTCCAACTTCATAAAATTGCTTGACATTAATCATGCTAATCTGTAAGCATTTTTCATTGCAAAATTTTCTGAGAAATAAGTGGGTCAGATGATCCACTTTTTTATTTGTGTTTACTTTATTATGAAATCCCATTGTTCAATCGTCAGGTATGAGCTGATGTTTCTTTTTGTGAAAATTTCGTACATTTTATTAAATTGCAACCATTTAGTTGCTATTTATTGAGAATGGAGGACAAAATCATAAAGCAGCACCAGTTTGCAAGTCCTATCGGTGTGGTTTGGACGGCAATATCTGAAGCGGAGCAGATATCTACGTGGTTTATTCAGGCAGATTTTCGCGCTGAGCAAGGCTATAGATATACCTTCACTCATGAGCAAACGGAAATTCATGGAGAGGTTATGGTGGCAAATCCAGTTTACGAACTCACCTACTCATGGATTGTAAAAGGTACAGAAGTGGTGACAATGGTTAGTTGGCGCCTGGAAGAAAATAGCGAAGGTACTTTATTGACTCTTGAACACAGTGGAATCAGCAAATATCCTGGTGAGACCGCGATTATGATGTTTCAAAATTACGAAGGAGGTTGGATCTCATGTCTGAAAGATCTCGATGTTCATCTGAATGGTAAAAATGAATAAGAAAGACAAGATCGACAAATTATTTAAAGCCATAGCAGATCCTACTCGTAGGGAGATTTTTCACGTTCTTATGCTGGCAAGTGTAGCCATGTCCCTATCACAGATCTCACAAAAATTTGAGATCAGTCGTCAGGGCGTGACCAAACACATTAAACTGCTGGAGGAGGCTGGCTTAATACAAACCGTTCAGGAAGGGAGAGAACGCTTCTGCACTGCAAATCCGACTCCTTTGCATGAAATAAAAAACTGGTTAGCAGTATATGATAAGTTTTGGGATGACAAGATTCGGGCACTTGACCAATATCTAAAACAGAAATAGCTGTGCAATCGTATTCTGACACCATTAAAAGCATCTGTATTTAAAACGGACAATGATGTTGATCCAGAGCAGGTTATCTTGCTAGAGCTGGCGCAACTACATTGTCCGTTTCTCTTATGGTAAATTGTAACGTACCACACTAAGTGTCCGTACTTAGTTTGATTTTAGAGCC
>JABDLW010000578.1 GCA_013001805.1 Saprospiraceae bacterium
TCTTTAGACTCTGTACGATTTGTTTCCATATTGTAAAGCTCCCATTGTCTCCTGGTCGTACCCCAGACTACTTTCCACTTTCCCTGCCGGTAAGCTCTTGATCCGTACAGATACCAGGCCATCTCCCGGTCTCCCGATATCTGATCACCTAGCAAAATTGACATCATGCTTTTACCTTCCAATGGGATGATTTCTTCGTCCTGAACTTTTCCAGGATATTCTGCACCAGACACTTCCATAAATGTGGGCATCAAGTCCACCACATGTGCTATTTCATTTGTCCATGTGCCCCCTCTAATTTTTCCGGGCCATTTGACAATCATGGGTGTGGAGATACCACCTTCATAGGTCCATACTTTGTATCGTCGAAATGGAGATGACTGGGCCGAAGCCCAACCTGGTCCACACAGTGCATAGGTATCTTTACCACCCAGTTCTTTGCCCAGATGATAACTCAAATAATCTTCGAAATCTTCATCCTTCACCATACTGGCACATCCTCCGTTATCCGAAAAAAAGATAACCATCGTGTTGCTATCAATCTGCAGAGCTTCTAAATGATTCAATAATCGGCCAATGTTTTGATCCAGCCGATCTACCATGCCAGCATAGACTTCCATGAGTTGCGATTGCCACCGCTGATTGACTGCCGACCAGGGTTCAACCTCCAGGTCATATCGGAAGTCACCTAATTTTTTATCTGTGGGTGGCAGTGGCCATTCTTTGTCTATGATGCCCATTTCGACCAGACGCTCATACCGTGCCTTCCTTAATTCCTCATACCCACTATCATACCTCCCTCTGTATTTGCGAATATCTTCGGGTAATGCTTGTAATGGATAATGAGGAGCATTATAAGCAACATGTAAAAAGAAAGGTTGCTTTGCCTTTACACAACCGTTGATCTGTTCTATGGCAAAATCTGTGGTTGCATCGGTAGCATAATAAGGCTCTTCAACTTTTTCAATGACCTCGCCATTTCTAACAAAAGGCTTATCAGGACCGGAATGATTTACAAACGAGGGATCTTCCTGTGTTGGGTCGAAAAAATTTATCGCGCCTATCATCGCTCCGTAATATTCATCAAATCCCCGATCCACGGGACGAGTGGGACTACCACCCAAATGCCATTTACCACTTAATATCGTTTTATAACCCTCAGCTCCAAGAACCTCCCCAAGAGTCACCATATTGGATTTAAGTAGTCTGCCCTGTCCCATGCGGGCGTACAACCCGGTCATCATCATGGCACGTGTCACCACACACACACCACCGTTGTAAAATTGTTTAAACCGTATTCCTTCCTCTGCCATATCATCCAAATGCGGTGTATTTATCTCTCCACCGTAGCATCCCAAATCAGAAAATCCGAGATCATCTGCCACGACTAGGATGATATTTGGCCTCGCTGGCTCATGAGCGTTTATGTATCCTTTGGTACTGGTTGTAGAAAACAAAAGGCACAAAAGTAATCGCATATGATAGCCAAGTAAATTCATATCCTTGTTATTGCTTGATAATCTACCTCTTGGAGCACAGAATGACTCAAGCCTTTCAAAGAGTCCTTCTTCCTATACATACACTATGCGATTGCTCACTATTGAGGTATGAATAGCTTGTCTCTAAAAATTGGATTCTATTTTATATCTTTTTCCTAGTAACCAGGATTTTGTTGAATCTTCGAGTTAAGACTTATGGTAGATTGACTTATTGGCCATAAAAGGAGATGGTCCTGACCTGCCTTATCTCGAAGCGTCGGTATTTTTTCAAATACTTTACCAAAACGCACTAAATCCCACCACCGTTTTCCTTCAAAAGCCAATTCGAATAATCGTTCCTGCAAGATGGCTTCATTATTTTCGGCTTGGGTTCCATTGACAAATTCATGTGCCGCAAAATTGTCGCCATAAGCACGTAACCTAATCCTATTGATTTCCTCACTAGGGTCCTCACCCAAGGCATTTTTAGCTTCTGCTTTCATGAGTAGAAGCTCTCCATAGCGATAAATAACAATATCATCTAGAAACTTCCGGACTCCACCATCTTCAAATCCCTTGCCTTTTACTACAACTGAAGTATGAAATGATGAATCTCCATTTTCAATCGTATAGATTTCAATAAAAGAAGCATCTTTCCGCTGATCGTCATTAGTAAATTGATCACGGATTTCGGCACTTGGTGCCCACCAATTAAAGCCACCACCTGGTCCGAGTATCTCTTTAATATCGGAGGGAATATTTGGACTGCCCAAATCACCACCAGCTATGTACATATCTCCGAAATAATTATTTCCGACTTCCAAATCAATAAATCTGACTGCAAAAATTATTTCATTGTTGCCCTTATTCCCATTAGCAAAAATATCAGAGAAATTATCTAATAGAGATAAAGAAGCAGTTTCAGCGTCATTAATTGCACTTAAGGCCCTAGAAAAGTCACCCGCCCCTCCGTTCAAGCGTTTACCGGTCCAGAGAAAGACATCTGCTTTTAATGTACTGAGGGCGGGTTTCGACCAGATACCTCTTCCCGAAGGGAGCTCATTATCTGGAAATAGACCCAATGCCGTTTCAATATCCCCCTTAATGAAGTCAAAAACTTGTTGGACCGCCGATCTAGGCACAAATGTTGCCTCTGCATCAAAACCTTCGATTGGCTCGGTGATCATAGGTAGATCTCCCCATGTTTTTGCCATGATAAAGTAAACAAAAGCTCTCATGGCATAAGCCTGAGCTAGCATATTATTTTTATCATCTGAGTTGGGAAAATCAATATCTGGAACAAATTTTATAACCAGATTTGCATAATTAATAACTCTATATAATCTTTGCCAATCGCGATCTGCATTACTGGCGTCCATGGTATTTTCAAAATACTTAATTCTAAAGTCGGCATTTTGCAATCCATGACCCATAACTTCACTACGAGCCTCACCATAATATTGAAGATTTGCTCTTGCTTCTTCACGAAACTGATTGTACATACCATATAATCCGCCTCGGGCATCTTCAGGTGATTTCCAAAATGAATTTACAGTAATGAGGCTTTCCGGTTCTAATTCTATATCCTCGGTACAAGAACTAAAACTCAGAATTGATAAAGCGACCGGAATTATAAAGAATAATCTATTTTTCATTTTTCTTTGATTTGGCTAGTTTAAGAATAGGTTAGAATGATGCTTTTAATCCAAATACAACGGACAAAGGAACCGGATATCGCCCCCGGCTTGATCCACCCTCTTCTGGTGCAACTCCACGGTAACTAGTGAAATACTTAAGATTGTTTAAGGTCGCATTCAATCTCAACCCGCTGAGG
>JABDLW010000602.1 GCA_013001805.1 Saprospiraceae bacterium
ATTACCCGCCAACGAGTTTTACTGCACCCGTCGAATACTATCATTATATGCTGGAAAACCATGAAGAAAAGGATTCAGACCGGCTTTATAGGAATGATAATGGTCATTTCGTTGATGTGACTGTAGCTGCCGGAGTGAGTTCTTTCGGATTAAGTCTTGGTGTAGTTGCTTCTGATATTAATAATGATGGCTACATCGATATTTTTGTTTCCAATGATTTTAATGCCCCCGATTTCTTGTTTATGAATAACCGCGATGGCACATTCACCAACCAAATAGATTCAATACTACAACAGACATCCTTTTTTGGAATGGGAGCCGACATCGCCGATATAAACAATGATGGTCTAATGGACATTTTTCAATTAGACATGTCGGCAGACGACAACTTCCGTTCAAAAGCAAATATGTCTTCCATGGATCCCGCTGCATTTTACACGTCAGTGGATTTAGGATTACATCATCAGTACATGCAGAATTCACTGCAACTAAATCATGGCAACAGAACTGGTGAGCTTCCCCTTTTTAGCAATGTAGCGAGACTGGCCGGGGTTTCATCTACTGATTGGAGTTGGGGTGGGCTCATGGCAGATTTTGATAATGATGGATGGAAAGATCTGTTTGTCACCAATGGCATCAGGCGAGACGTCAATAACAAAGACTTTTATGCTAAACATCGTGATTTCTTTAAAAAAATGGAAAGCGATCCCAATTATAAAGGCAAGGAGGAAGAGGTTGAATTATTAAAATATTTAGAGGAACTACCGTCGGAAAAATTGAGCAACTACATGTTCCATAATAATGGAGATCTCACGATGACAAACAGGGCTGAGGCCTGGGGATTTTCGGAAAAAACATTCTCAAATGGTGTGGCCTATTCAGATTTAGATAACGATGGCGATCTGGATCTGGTGATCAACAATCTAGAAGATATTGCCAGTATTTATCGCAATAACCAATCAGACAATAATTATCTCACTGTAGATTTAGAAGGAGACGAAAAAGTACTCCCCAATGGAGCCCGGGTGTATGTCTACACTATTTCAGGAATACAGCTACAGGAGTTCAACCCGGTACGGGGCTACATGTCATCGGTTTCTCCACTACTTCACTTTGGTTTGGGATCAATGGATCATATAGATAGCATGAAAGTGCATTGGTCGAATGGGACCGTTTCCCATCTTGAAAATATTGATGTAAATCAGAGAATTGAAATTCGATACGATGACATGCAAACCGCAATGAAAGACGAGCATCTTACGGTTAGTAGCCAACCTTGTCTCTTCCAAACGGTAAAGATGACAGACCCATTTAAACATCAGGAAAACTTATTTAACGATTTTGAGATCGAAGTCTTATTGCCACATAAAAATTCGACTCTCGGGCCGGCTCTCGCTACGGGGGATTTAAATGGTGATCTCCTGGATGATTTTATTGTTGGTAGCGCTGTTGGCCAGGCTTCAGCGGTGTATATTCAGGATGCCCAGGGAAAATTCAGCGTATTGTCCATTCCCGATTTGGTCAGCGATAAATACTATGAAGATCTCGGCATTCTAATCTTTGATCCGGATGGTGATGGAGATCAGGACTTTTACATCGCCAGCGGAGGCAACGAATTTAAGCCCGGTTCGCTGGGATACGAAGACCGGCTCTATGAAAATATTGGTAAAAATATATTTCGTCGTAATAAAAAGGCATTGCCAGATCTAAAAGCCAGCGGAATGAATGTAACCGCATCCGATTTTGATCATGACGGTGATATCGATCTTTTCGTTGGTGGTCGTCTTATCCCTCAAAAGTACCCCTATCCCGCAGACTCCTATTTACTGGAAAACGTGAGCGACAATGATGGCATTAAATTTATTGATGCCACAGACAAAGCGTTACCAGATTTAAAGAATCTGGGTTTGGTAACAGCTTCTTGTTGGACTGATTTTGATAATGATGGCTGGCAAGACCTGGTTATTGTTGGTGAATGGATGCCGGTCAAATTTTATAAAAATATGGGAGGAACATTTAGTGATGTTTCTGAGGAACTATTGCCTGGCAACTCGTCGGGGTGGTGGTTTTCCATTGCTCAAGGTGATTTTGATAAAGACGGGGATCAAGATCTGGTGATCGGGAATTTAGGCAGGAATTACAAATACCAAGCCTCTCCTTCTGCCCCTTTCAAAGTATATCTAAATGATTTCGACCACAATGAACGACCTGACATCGTACTTAGTTACCAAAAAGATCAAGTGGAATTTCCGGTCCGTGGGCGTCAATGTTCATCGCAACAAATGCCGGCGATCAAGATAAAATTTCAGGATTACAATTCCTTTGCCAGTGCCACCTTAAATCAAATCTATACCACCAAACTCCTGGAGGAGTCGCTGAGTTACGAGATTACTTCGTTTGCCAGTGTTTATCTTGAAAATGACGGAGGCACGTTTACTTTAAAAGCACTACCCCAAATAGCCCAAATTTCCAGCATCAATAAAATAGTGGTAGAAGACTTTAATACGGATGGTAATTTGGACATCGTAGTAGCCGGAAATCTTTATAACGCGGAAGTAGAAACACCTCGAAACGATGCCAGCTTTGGTGCATTTCTTTTGGGAAATGGTAAAGGTGAATTCTCCGCACAAAACATGCTGGAGTCAGGTCTAAAAATAGTTGGAGATGTGAGAGGGATGGAGATGATTTCCTGCCGTGGAGAAAATCATTTATTGGTGGCAAAAAATAATGACTATTTACAACTCATAAAAATAAACTCAGAGGAAAACCTTTGATCCTGAGGTTTTACCAGTAGAATATTCCCGTTTTTCTCTGTAGGCATCAATTACGGCAGCTTTAGCAACCG
>JABDLW010000686.1 GCA_013001805.1 Saprospiraceae bacterium
GCTTAAATTAGGGACCACTTAATCCCAATGTCTGGTAAACTCCCCAAAGTATTCTCTCAATGTTGGCTAGGAAAATTATTTTTCCTTCGCCAATCATTTAAGTCATTCAGATTCGTCCAAAAATATCCGTTGTCCCAAAATCGTTCGTTTTCGAATTGTACTCAACGTGTTACGTGAATGGCGCATGCCGCAGCGCAGCCAAGTGAGTTGCGCGAAATATATCTTAAAGGTAAATAAATTTCAGTGTATTCAAGGGCATGATCTACTCGCGTTGTTGTACTTGCTTACACGCAGAAGCGATTAGAATCCCAGCCACATTCTCAAATCTCCTTTGCCTCCCCACATTTTCTTTTGAGAGCTCCAATAATCTGATCTCCAATCTAAGTTCTACTGGAATTAAGTCGATCGACATTAATCCTAAGATTTCATTAGAGGACAAGATTTCCAGTCTAAAGATCGTGAATGAAGATTCGGACACCCAATCAAATTGAAACTTACTTCCATCCAATTCCTCCACTTCTTCGGCAGTGCATTGTATGACACTCGCTCTCAGCTTCTCACCCGTCTTCGAGTTTTCTATGAACACACTCAAAGATAAGTAACTGTACGTTTATCTAAGTACTTTGTCCTTTATTTGGATTTTGACTAACTTAACGGTAGCCGCCGGATCTCATTCCGGGGGCGGTGTTAATAAGATATTTATTAAAATCTAAATCGGAGGTATGAGAACCTCCTCTGGGGGGGTATGAGGAATTACAGAAATAGTGTGCCTTCAAATATTATGACTGCCTGACCCGAAATTCTCACGTTGTCATTATTGGCAATCTCCACATTCATAAAACCTCCTCGTTTTGAAGACTGAAAGGCACGCATTTTTTTCTTGCCGAGTTTTTTACCCCAGTATGGCGTGAGAAAGGTGTGTGTTCCTCCTGTCACCGGGTCTTCATTAGTGCCACTCCAGGGCCAGAAATAACGTGAGTGAAAATCGAACTCGCCGTCTTGTGACCCGGCAGTGACTACTACACCATTAATGCCGGAGTGGGACTTTTCTAATGCAACGAAGTCAGGTGTCAGGTTGCTGAGAATTTCGGTTTCGGTAATTTCCAGTAAAAGAATTTGCGTTTCCACATTAAATTCCACGGAAACAACATCCTCAATACCCAGAGCATGCAACAGTGACTCGGGTGCTCTTGACGGAATGGTCTTGTATGAAGGAAACTCCATCATAATACTTTCACCTTTTTTTTCGGCAAATAGATGCAGGCCATTCATATTGATAAAATGAATTTTCGAATGGTCAGTATTGCGAAAAATCACATGAGAGGAAGCCAATGTTGCGTGACCACAAAGTGGGATTTCCCTCTTGGGAGAAAAAAACCGAATCGAATAGGTATTATCCCTTCCTTTTTTTGAGAGAAAAGCGGTTTCGGAAAACCCCAGTTCCCCCGCGATGGATAGCATAATATCGGAAGAAATCGGGTGCTCCAATAAACACACTCCAGCCGGATTACCGGCAAAGGCCTTGTCAGTAAATGAATCAACGATATATGTCTTCATTTATATGTCAATAATCATTTCGTTTTTATAATACCACTACGATCTTTCCTTTGGCTTTATTATCTTCCATATATTGATGCCCTTCGGCAACTTTGTCAATGGTGATAACTTTGTCTATATTCAATTGTACAGTTCCCTTTTCCACTTCATTTATAAAATCTTGCAGGAGACTTTTGGAAAGGTTCTTAGATTCGCCCATATAAACAGTCAACCGGCCCAGAGAAGGGATATCACCCATGGGAGTAAATTCATGCATCGTCCATTCATTTCCCAGAATGCCGGTCATGCAAACAGTGCCTCTCTGACTAATACACTTTAGCGAGTCTTTTAAGGTGCGGGTTCCAATTAATTCCAATACTTTATTAACCCCATCCGGAAATACTTTTTTTAATGCCATTGATACTTCACCCGTATCAATAAGAACATGGTCGGCTTTGTTTTTTAATAAGGTCTCTCGTTTATCCGGATTTCTGGTTGTAGAAATGACCGTCAAACCTTTTACCTTGGCCAATTGGCAAGCCAGCATTCCGATGGAAGAAGTACCACCGCGGATTACTAGGGTTTCTCCCGGTTCTATTTCCAACGCCTGATGTAGCGAACCAGATACGGTCTGAAACATTTCGGGGATAGCTCCTAAAATATGCCAGGAAAGCTCACTGAAAAATGGAAAAACAATCTCCAGCGGCACCAGGGTGTATTCGGCATAACCACCGTTAAAGAATCTGCCCATGCCTCCCATAATAGCTGCGACTTTTTGTCCAATTGGATAGGAGCCGGACGGATCCTGAGCAATAGTTCCTACGCATTCGATTCCCTGTACCAACGGGAATTTCACATTGGGTGAATCACCACGGCGGGTAAACAATTCCGAACGATTGAGTCCAAATGCTTTTACCTTAATTAGTACCCACCCTTCTTTCACCTCGGGAATAGGCTTGTCTTTTACTTGAATTACTTCCGGAGGACCTGGCTGTCTCGTTACCGCAGCTTTCATTCGATGCTAACTAAATATTATTTCAAATTATGTTCTTTCATGTATTTAGGGGATTAGAACATTTTCAATAAATTCCCACATGAAATTAAGATTAATAGTTCGTGTACTTAGTAGAGGAGAAGACATGTCATCCTCATTTGTAATTCTTCTTTCGCCTCCAGCCTGTCCGGCTTGGCCAGCCAGATGGACGGGGCATAACTTATGCGCGACAATAGGCTCCCCATCCGCTGAACGCGGTTCTTCTCGCTTCGAGGTGCACTGCACCTCGCCCGATTGCTTTGCAACCGGATCGCTCAAGAACACTCGCCTGCGAACCACTAGGCTGGAAGGAGACCTTTTCCAAAGGTCTTTGGTCGGTCCCTGCTCTTGCGTTATGTGGCACTGGTTATCATTGGTTTTAGTTTTTTCAATCTTTCCATTTTATCCATACTTTAATTTAATTCAAAACCTCATTTACAATACTTAGCAAAACTGGATTAGATCCTTACGTTAAGGTCACGAAGTATTGTAAGATGATTACTCAATATAGAATATCTATGATTTATGGAATGACTATGCGTGTTCCCGTTTCTGCCGATCGCAGGCCTGCTTCCAGAATTTCAATGGTTTTTACGCCGTCATAAAAATTGGGAGATATTTTTTTACCCTGTGCAACTGCATCGATAAAATCAGCGACAGCATGAGTAAACGTATGTTCGTATCCAATAATGTGACCTGGAGGCCACCAGTGACCGATGTAGGGATGACTATTTTCAGTGACCAGAATCGTACGGAAGCCCCTTGTGCCATCTTGATCTTCCTCCGAATAATATTGCAATTCATTCATGCGCTCCAAATCAAAGACCAGGCTCCCTTTACTGCCGTAGATTTCAAATGTATGATGGTTTTTTCGACCAGTAGCAAACCGGGTAGCTTCAAATGATCCAATGGCACCGTTGTCAAATTCCACCAGCATTAAAGCCGCATCTTCGACTGTGACTTTGCCCATTTCTGTCTTTGCATTCGTCCCTGAGCTAAAGGCAGTTGCTCCCGAGCCAGGTAGTGGCCGTTCCGAAATAAAATTAGTCGTCAGGCATGATACCGATTTAATTTCACCTACCAAAAACCTTGCTAAATCAACACTATGTGAGTTTAGATCCCATTGAGGACCAGCGTGCGCCGTCTCTTTCTGCAATTGCCAGGTAAGTGGAAAATCCGGGCTGACAATCCAATCTTGTAGGTATGCTCCCCGCCAATGAAATAATCGACCCAACTGACCATCCAGGATCATTTGTTTAGCCAATGCCACTGCCGGCACTCGGCGATAATTGTGATTCAAATAATGCACGACCCCATTATCATCGGCCACTTTGGCCATTTCTTCGGCCTGCGCCAAAGTAAAAGAAAGCGGCTTTTCACAGAAAAGGTGTTTGCCATTCTTTGCGGCTGCGATGGCCACATCATAATGTAAATGCTGTGGAAGGGCAATGTCCACAATGTCTACATCTGATCTTTCAATTAACTTTTTCCAGTCGGTTTCCACTTGCTCCCATCCCCAGGTTTTAGCGAAAGCTTTTACCGCCGATTCACTGCGTCCACAAGCCACCTTAAGTACCGGTTTCGCTTTGAGATCAAAAAATTTGCTTGCTTGCAACCAGGCATTACTATGTGCCTTCCCCATGAAATTATATCCGACAATACCAACATTTAATTCATTCATACCATATTACTTTATTTCAGGAATTTCCCTTTAATATTTAGCGATAATTCAATTTATTTATATTCATCTGATCTGGGAAAATGGGCTATGCCTCCAGAGTCGATCCGGGTACAAAATCCAGAAGTACCATCTCCCAGAATAAATCTACTGATAAATACATTTTGCTGAAATGTTCTTCAAAGCTTGTACACTTTGAGCCACGACTTCCCGCTCA
>JABDLW010000689.1 GCA_013001805.1 Saprospiraceae bacterium
ATGCCCAGGCGATTGGAGCTGACTACCACAATAGCCAGGGCCAACAAATGAAGACGGGCACGGTAGGACATATAGGTTGCACATCCTTTTTCCCATCCAAAAATCTAGGCTGCTATGGTGATGGTGGTGCCTTATATACCGATGACGATGTGTTAGCGGCCAAAATAAAAATGATCGCCAACCACGGTCAGTCCAGACAGTATTATCATGATATTTTAGGTGTAAACTCAAGACTGGATGCTATTCAGGCAGCGATCTTACGCATTAAATTAAAGCGGCTGGATCGCTATTGCGAGGCCCGCAGACGTGCCGCCGATTATTATGACGATGCTTTTTACCATACCGATGAGATTACAACTCCTTTACGCTCCGAATACAGCACGCACGTATTCCATCAGTATACCATGCAAGTACCTCCCGCTGACCGGGAAGCACTGAGAGCACATTTGGCGGCTCTGGATATACCCTCGATGGTTTATTATCCGGTTCCTCTGTACCGGCAAAAAGCATATGAAAAGTTTTGCGACGAGGGTATCGACTTCGTAAATACCGAAATGTTATGCGCTTCAGTTATTTCCATACCAATGCATTCGGAATTAGATCGTAAAATACTTGAGTATATTACGGAGGGGGTGTTATCTTATTTTAGCTAAACTAAAAGCACACTTCTTTTGGTGTCGGAGACTGAAAAAGGAGAATCCCAAAGATTGCTGATATTTACACCACACTTGCCTGATTAAGTTGGATCGATTCGTGTTGCTTGTATGCACCGGGCACGATGCAAATGTCCAGTCGGTGTGGGATTGAGACCTGTCCAGAGAGTGTTGACCGCATGATGCTGAAAGCTATTTCTTACCATGCTTCATGGCATTCTCCAGCAATAGTAGGTACCTTTGTGAGACGGGTTCGTCCAGCAAGGTCTATGCGGCAGTAACGTAAAGAAATAGATTGTTCACCCCGTGTTATAAATGAAATGAAAATAATCCCTAAGATGAAAAGTCTGCTTCTACTTACTTTAACTTTCTTTTTTTTCAGTAGTTGTTTTGAAAAAAAAGAAATGAGCTCGATTAATCCGGAAAATTGGTCAAAGAGGAGGATCGATATAAGTAGCCGGGATTCGCTTGAATACGGAAAATCGTATCTCTCAGTTTATTCGCAAATTTACAGTATGTCAGAGCACAAAACGCATAATCTGACGGTGATGGTCAGTCTGCGCAACACCAGTGATATGGACACGATTTATCTCCTCAAGGCGGAATATTTTGATACGCATGGAGTACCCGTCAGAACCTACTTTAACAATTCTATTTTCCTGGCACCTATGGAAACGACAGAAATAATTATTGACGAACACGATATTTCGGGCGGTACGGGATCAAATTTCCTGATAGAGTGGAAGATACCTATGGGTTGTCCGGAGCCGTTATTTGAAGGCATTATGAATTCCACCATGGGGCAACAGGGACTTTCATTTACTACGCAATCCAAACGCATCGAATGAATACCTATCCCGATTACAATTTTATGATGTTTCATGACAGTTCAATTCTTTATAAGGAGTTGGCTACGGATCCTGAAAGATTAAGTGGTCATTTTTTTTGGGGAAGTATAGGAAGGCAAGACTCTAATCCAACGTTACAGGTATTCTTCCGGAAGCGTCTACAACTAATGCGGGAGCCAGGTTGTTAATGTTGCAGTAGTAAGAAAAAAACACTATTATGGGTAAAATAATTTCTCTACTTAATTTACTGAGAAAAAAGGGTACAGAATCTACTCGTACACCCGAAGGATATTGCCCTAATTGCTGGGGCCGGGCTGAATATGGAGGTGCTTTTTTTGAGACGGCCAAGAATCATAACATGGATATTAATTCCACCGATGAGCAGCTGGGCTGGATTCAGGAATACGCCAATAAACATCTGTCTGGCATCGAACTAAAACCCGAGGATAACATGTTAGTCTGTAGTAAATGCAAACTGACTTACAAACCGGAAGAGATTTGAACGAATGAATTAATTGCTTTCAATAATAAAATAAATGATGAGTGACAAACAAAAAGCGACTTTTGGAGGTGGATGTTTTTGGTGTGTGGAAGCGGTAGTGCAACGATTAAAAGGCATCAAAGATGTGGTGTCCGGATATTCCGGTGGACAAACAAAAAATCCCACTTATCGTGAAATTTGCTCGGGAACGACCGGTCATGCCGAGGTAATTCAAGTGACATTCGATTCGGAGGTAATCAGCTATGAGGATTTGATCACCATTTTTATGACCAGTCATGACCCCACCACATTAAACAGGCAAGGTGCAGATCGTGGAACTCAATACCGGTCCATTATTCTTTATCACGATGAAGACCAAAAGGAGGTTGCAGAAAGAGTGTTGAAAGGCCTGAAGGACTCATTCACCGATCCTATTGTGACTGAAATTGTGCCCCTTGATACATTTTATCCCGCGGAAAACTATCATCAGAACTATTATAATAATAACTCCTATGCCGGTTATTGCCGTGTAGTGATTAGTCCGAAAATAAAGAAGCTTAATCAGATGTATGCAGATCGTTTAAGAGAGGAAGTCACTTGAGCGAGTTAATCCCGGGTTAGTACTTAATTAGTGTCTTGCACCATTAGTTTAATTCCCTCACTGTGTGGAATAATGCATAATACCAAAAGTGAAGTATGAATTAACTTCTCTAGGTCCTTGTGTGAATAAAGAGGATTTTCATGAATAGTAAGAGCTACACCCATGGCATTGAGGGTTTGACCGCCCCCGAACTCAGGGTTGAACGTTGGATAGATTGGGTGGGGCAGGAAATTCCCGCTGTGCGAATTGCCCAGTTTCCAGACAAGGTAAAAG
>JABDLW010000701.1 GCA_013001805.1 Saprospiraceae bacterium
ATTCGGCTTTTGGTGGCGAAAAAGCCGAATCTTCCGCACCAGATTGGACAATGAACTGGTGCCAAAAGGTCAGATAGACACAATTGCACTTTTAGAAGGAGGAGACGGTGGCCATTCTGAAAAGACCTTCACATTTGATACCGGCGGTAATATGTATGTAAATGTAGGCTCAAGGTCAAATGCCTGTCAGGAAGAAATGCGCACTAAAGGATCAAAAGGTCTTGACCCCTGCATTGAGCTGGAAAAAAGAGCCGGTATCTGGCGCTTTAACGACAGTGCCCCAATGCAGGTGCAGACACTGGAAATGCGCTTTGCTACCGGTATTCGCAATGCCGTGGCTATCAATTGGGATCCAGCCAGCAATCGATTATACGCTTTGCAGCACGGAAGAGATGATTTACATCGCTTTTGGCCCGATCTCTTCACCGAAGATCAAAATGTCGAACTGCCCGCAGAAGAATTTTTTCAGATAAGCGAAGACGATGATTTTGGTTGGCCTTATTGTTATTATGATCCACTGAAGAAGCAAAAATTCTTAAATCCGGAATTCGGGGGTGACGGTAGCACGATAGCGCGCTGTGAAAATGCAAAGACTCCCCTTGTTGGTTTTCCTGGCCATTGGGCACCAAATGACCTGTTATTTTATCAGGGAAGTCAATTTCCTGAAAAATACCAAAATGGTGCTTTTATTGCTTTTCATGGTTCTTGGAACCGTCTGGGCCATGATCAAGCTGGTTTCAACGTCGTTTTTGTCCCCATGAAAAATGGATCAGTAACCGGAGAATATGAGGTATTTGCCGATGGATTTATTGGTTCAGAAGCCATTAAAGCACCTGGCGAAGCAAAATACCGACCCTGTGGCTTAGCTGAAGGACCTGATGGATCCATTTATATTTGTGATTCTGTGAAGGGTAGGATTTGGCGAATAGTTTATAATCCTCCGGCATAGACCACACTCATTAAGAAATAAATTTGGAAATAAAATATGCGTCAAATTATCTATTTGTTGCAGTAATAGGTTATTTTAGGCCAGCACTTCTTAATGAAGGGATCACCCAATCTTGACGTTGAACCTGAATATTGCATTAGGAGTTTCTATTGTAAGGACAGAATTGCTGCAAATACGGTTTCGTTAGAGATGATGCCCGTAATGATAAAAACCCTGGCGCCCAAATTAAAAGCCTGCCAGGTCTTCTTGTGGCACGTATTTTTCGCGCTTCTGCCTTTCCAAAAAAAATCTAATTTATGTACAGGTAAAAATGACAGAGAAAAGGGTAATGGATTTTGGCTAACAAAAGATTATACGATGCGATCGTAGTTGGAGCAGGTCTCGCCGGACTCAGTGCTGCCTATCAACTTTCTGTAGCGGGAAGGAGTACTTTAGTTCTTGAGGCTGATAAGCACATTGGCGGCAGAATTCTGACCAAACGTATTGCTGGCACCACCATTGAGCAGGGTGCTCAATGGATCAGTTCAAGTCACCTGCAATTCATTGAATTGTCTATGTCTCTGGGGTTGGAATTAGAGCAACACGAATACCCAGGTTCACATAGATTTGCACTACAGGGCGTCGTAAATGAATTTGATGGTACTTTACCTAAATTATCACTGGCAGATCGATTTACCATTGGACGATTAGCTAAGAATCTGGATAAGGCCACCCGGCGAATTGACCGTGAGAAACCATGGCTTTCACCCCAAGCCAACGAACTGGATCAACTTCGATTTAGCCAATACCTCAAGAACAATCTATTTAACAAGCGACACTACAATGTCATTAAGACGGTACTCGAAGGGCATTTTCTCAATGGCATAGATCAGATCTCCGCTTTGCAGGGGATTATGGAATGGCAAGAAAAAGACAACGAAAAATGGCAAATCTTGGGAGGAGCGGATCAATTACCCCGAAAGCTGGCGCAGGAGGTTGATGTGCTATTAGGTCAAAAGGTCAAACAGGTGAATAAAGACGGATCATTTGCCAAAGTAGAATGTGGAGATCATTCTTATCGCGCCAGGCATGTAATTGTGGCACTACCGCCGGCGCAGGCAGCCGAAATAAGTTATGACCCACCCATAAGTACGACAAAAAAGTCGATGTGGGATTCCATTAAACCTGGTCGAATCATTAAGAGCACTCTGGTTTTCCCCTCTCCTTTCTGGAGATCTGCCAGCTGGAGTGGCAAAGCTTTTATTGCGGGTGAAGGACCCTTTCAGCTGTTAATTGATGCAGGGACCTCCAGAGATGTTCACGGCATCATTTCTACCTATACAATCGGCACCAATTGCCTTACTTTTGAAAAACTCCAGGATGATGAAAAAAAGCAATTCATACTGGAGCTGGTGCAAAGTATTTTGAAATGCGGCCCGGATGAATTACCCCTGTTTTCTTCAATGTACGACTGGAAGTGCCCTCCCAACGGCTATGGTGCCTATCACATTTTTCCTCCCGGTATTCTCACTGGTTTTGAGGATCATTTAGTGCGGCCCGAGGGAGTGATTCATTGGGCATCAGCAGAATATGATCCGATTTACCGGGGTACCATGGAGGGAGCGGTCAGATCCGGATTAAGAGCTGCCGGGGAAATCCTTTCCTTATGAACAGGTCACCTATAATTATTTCAACAGTATGAAAATGGCGATATATCTTTGGCGATGACATCAATGTATGTGAAAGGCATAATAGCTGTATTCCCCTTATTTCATTACTTTGCAAGGTGAGTTGGAATATCGCTTCCGATCGAAGTTGCTTTTTACCTTCTCCATTTGAATGCTTCAGTTTACTAGGAGGCTTTTGAAATACCCAAGTTGATTGCTGAAGTCGTAAATCGTCGTTTTCTGACGAGGCGAGACGAAGGAAGATACTGGGTGGTAACTAACTGAGGATCAACGAAGTAAGAAACGATGAGAACGGCTTGTGATTTTTAAATAATAAATTATTAATAGGAGAATCAGCGCAAGTTGGGTATTTCAACGGCCTCCTAGACCGGGATCGCGATTGAACTTAGCATTTTCGGCATTTTTTGATTGCGGCAATACATGTGCTTTCTGCTACATTCGCATGTTTTTAGAGCGTCGAAACATTAGAAAGTCACCATATGAGACCAGGGAATTGTAGAGGGCATTTTTCTGAAAAAAATATAAATCTATTTACTAAATGAGCGACATGGTAAATCATGCCGAAGGGCTCAGTCCGCACCAAAAGGCGCTGAGAATAAATCTGGACCCAATTCGCTATGGTTCCTTTGCCGAGATAGGTGCTGGGCAAGAGGTTGTACGTTGGTTTTTCAAGGTCGGGGCTGCAGCGGGCACCATATCTAAGAGCATGTCAGCTTATGATATGCAGGTGAGTGATGCCATTTACGGTCCCTGCGAAAGGTATGTATGCCGCCAGCGACTTGAAGACATGCTTGATCATGAGCACATCCTCAATTCGCAACGACTAAAGTCTGCCAGAGGCAGCCACACTGCTTTTTTCGCTTTTGCCGACACCGTGTCAGCACGGAATTATCATGGAACCAACGAATGTCACGGTTGGATGGGTATAAAATACCAGGTACATCCCCAGGACGAGGACAGTCAGATCATCATGCACGTGCGGATGCTGGACCATGACAACCCGGCACAGCAAGAGGCCCTGGGTATCGTTGGTGTAAATCTCCTGTACGGAGCCTTTTTTTTGCATCATCGTCCTGGTGAACTGATCAAATCCCTCCTGGACGGCTTAAGTACCGACCGGATTGAAATTGACATGATCGAATTTTCAGGCATTGAATTTCGACATGTGGACAATCGAATTATGAGCCTCATGCTGGTCCAGCTAGGCTTGAGCCGTGCAGCCATGTTTGCTGCCGATGGTACGGTTCTGCAGCCATCAGAAGTACTGCGTAAAAAAGCCATTCTAATTGAAAGGGGAAGTTTTCGGCCAGTCACCAAGGTAAATATCGATATGGTGGAAAGCGCAAAAGCTCAGTTTTTGGAAGAACCGGAAATGAAAGACGAATCGGTCGTAGAATTAATGGAGATAACCATGCGTAATCTTACGAGTTCCGGAGAACTGGACTTGCAGGATTTTCTCGCCCGGGCCGAATTACTGGAGGCGGTAGGTAAAAC
>JABDLW010000711.1 GCA_013001805.1 Saprospiraceae bacterium
GTTTTACCGGGGGTGCAAATTATGCGATACAACATATCCGCGGTGAATGGTTTACCTGGTTAGATGATGATGATCTGGCCTATCCGCAGGCTTTTGAAAAAATGATATCAATTCCGAAAAAAATTGATCCAACCATTAACGCTATTACCTGCAATTGTATAGACTCTTCAACAGGTAAATTTGCCGGATTTGGCCCAAAACAAGATCAGTTCCTGACCCAGAGGGACACGGTGAAATTATGCTCTGGAGAATTCTGGGGAATCACAAAGACAGAACTTATCGGAGACGCGAGACTTAATGAAAAATTATTGGGCTACGAAGACACCTTCTGGTTCAAAATAAATCAAAAAGCCAATCGGTATTATATCCATCAGGCATTTAGACTTTGGGACACGAGCCACGGCCCCACAGTAACTCAGGTTTTAGGCAAGAAAAATCGAGTCTTGAAAGCCGACATTTATCGAAATCTGATTGATGAAGAAATATTTTGGGATTGCCATTCCAAATATCTTCCCAGCAAATTTCGATCTAAATGCTTGAAAGGTCTTTTATATTTATATATGGACGATGATATCGAAGGGGCGAAAAAATATCTGCGCAAATTGACTGATCATTCACAAATCAGTTCATGGTTGGCGCGATTCTATATGCTGGTTCCCAGACCAGTACTTCGATCGATCTTTTATGTGTTTCCGTTGTAGCTGGTTTCATAAAATGGATTTCCTTATTTCTGAAAATTATGACCCTCCTTACGGAAAGGAGCTGATGCTGATCATGCACTCAGCGACGGTCTAAGAACTGGTATTTTAGGTAGGTCAACCTTCAATTCAAGTCCGATCTACTGTGAAATTACCGACTTAAGCTGCGAATGTCCAGAATGAATGGTGATGGGATAAGCCTTGGTTGAGCGAATTCTCTCTAAAACCTATTGCCCGGAACCACTGCGGAGTACCCATCAACGCCCAGGTATTCCCGGAGCTCGTCGATAAAGATTTCGCGTTCAGTAATGCCCAGGTTGAACGCATCCTGCACCGTCTGCCGGTATTGCCAACGCCAGTAATATAGACCTACTTTATATCCTCCGCCATTATCTAAATCCCGATATATAGTAGGTACGTTTTTCACCTCGTAATATTTTTGTTCATCAACCCAAACGGCAATCGCTCCTTCCGACCGAGACCACTTTATTTGGATGACCAGGTCAAGCCATTCACCTCTCTTGATATCAGCAAGATTTTGGGGCTCAAGCCACTCAGTCTGGGTACTGATACCACTAGATCTGGCGACTGCCAGTTTATCTCCATATACTTCAATTGCCAGGATTGGCGAGCCTTCCGATCCGTGTTGCCATTGAGCGATGCTAAATCTCAGGTCACTGGCTAACGTGGCTGGTGCAAAAATAAAGTCTTCGGGAAAAAGAACACTTAGACCATACCATCTTTCTTCACCCTCTTTAGGATATCTGGCTATGGGGGAAAAAGCGTTTGGCCTTAGTTCTGCCCGGTGCGTAGCTTCGCCCATCGGCCATTTATCAAGGGGTGTTGGTTTTAGTGAGAATCGAAGACTATATGCATCAGATCGTGCATAGTCAGTACTGCGTTCGATAGCATAATCTGTCAGTGGACAAGTCGTAGCAACACACACATCATAAACATAGTACTCATTCCAGGCTACATCATCCAAACAGCCATTACTATTAACATCGCTGCTTACCGGACGGTCGGCCATTTCCTGAAAGGGCTCAAAAGATCGTTCAAAATTCAAATAAACATGCGGAACTTTATTGGGTTCACTACTGATCTCCTTCTGACAATTTTGCAGGAAAAAGCCAGCAAAGTATAGTACAAAGAAAATATACATCGATCGATTTAACTTGAATTTCATTTCAACGGGTAACCTCCCTAATCAGGACTATAAAAATAATTAAATAACCAGAATCTAACCTTGTTCATGGCTATTCGGTCCTTTGTTAAGGTCGCCCTCAAACATCAGACTTTGGTTTTAAACGAGAAAGAGGGACCGATGTTTGGTGTATCTCAAAAAAATAGCGGAACTTACCGTCCGATTGGACGCCAATCCAGCACATTTTCAACAGGGAATAGCTCCTGACCCTACCAGATTAAGATTTAATACTCGAATAAGCAACGATCAGCAAATTTGGTTTTGAAATCTACCGCATATAATTATGCCTGAATTTTTAACTGCTGAGGTTCGTATGACATTAAATAATCAAGTAAGTGCCCACATTGTCTATTTAGGTGAGACAGGCTTTCCGTATGGATTTGCTCCCATTCAAAGACAGCTCCTGATAGCCAAAGGATTGGTAAAGGCGGGAGCTCATGTACTGGTAGTGAGTCATAAGGGTACTTTCTCTAAAGATCAGCGGATTGTACCTCAGGTAAAAGGCCGTTACCAAAATGTCACCTATATATATACCAGCGGCACGATATATCGCGATGAGTCCTTTTTAAGAAGGAATGCACTCAAAATTCGCGGCATTATAAAAGAATTTATGCTCTGCCGTGAGTTAAGGCAAAAGCAAAAGCTTGAATTTGCCATTGTGGCCACGATGCGTTTTCAGCAGATTTTATATTATTTCGTGATGTCCAGGATCCTTGGGTTTAAGGTCTTACTAAACTATGTGGAACATAACAGTGCGATTGTTACACGTTCAAGCATCAGGGACCGCGTAAATGACCTACTAATCGATCTTTACGCATTGAAATGTGCCGATGCGATTCTTCCAATTAGTACTTATCTTACCGATCGTGTATCGAATCGAGCTCCCGGAAAGCCCTTCCTCAAAATTCCCATTCTCAGCGACTTCTCGGTAGACTTTCCCCAGCGATCACTGAAAGAAAACCGGGCTTTCGTGTACTGTGGGTCGGCAACTTACCTGGAACTCATAAGCTTTACACTTGAGGCATTTGATTTATTAGATCATCCGAGTAAAAAACTTCATCTGGTGATCAGTGGCGACAAAACTGAAATGGAGGAATTTTACCAATTGATTGAGGCTTGTCCTGCAAAAGAAAGCATTGAGATCTTTTCCAGGATTTCATACAAAGAACTTTGTCAATTGTACGCAGATGCCCTGGCCTTACTAATCCCGCTGCGACCCACCGTTCAGGACGAGGCCAGATTTCCCCATAAAATCGGTGAATATCTCGCATCAGGTAATCCAATTGTGACCACTGACTTTGGCGAGGTCAAGATTTACTTCAGAGATATGATCACTGCATTGGTGGCGAATGAATATACCCCTGAAGCATTCTCGGTCAAGATGAAGTTTGTTCTTGATCACCCTGAAGACGCCCAAAAAATCGGCAGCGCCGGGCGTCAATTAGCTGGTAAGGAATTTGCATATGAAAAGCATGGACAATCCTTATTGTCATTCATGAAAAGTTTGAATCAGTAATATGTGTGGAATTTGCGGAATCATTAATGCATCAGCCAATCATCCCGTCCATCAGAGGGAACTTGAAACCATGGCCAAAGCCATCGTCCATAGAGGACCTGACGATGAGGGGTTTTATTTACAATCTAATGTAGGCTTTGGTTTTCGAAGGCTGAGCATCATCGATGTACATAATGGGCACCAGCCGATGAGTAACGAAGACGGTACTATCTGGATCATCTTTAATGGTGAGATCTATAATTTCCAGGAGTTAAGAAGAGACTTGATCCAACGTGGGCACATTTTTAAAACTAATACGGATACAGAGACGATAGTGCACTTATACGAGGACCTGGGGTTTGATTGTGTTTCCAAACTAAGAGGGATGTTTGCTTTTGCCATCTGGGATCAGAAAAAGCAGACCCTGTTCTGTGCCCGTGACCGTTTTGGTATCAAGCCCTTCTTCTACCATAGCACTGGAGACCGGTTTATTTTTGGATCTGAAATAAAAAATATATTATCAATCATTCCATCCCCCACTATCGATTTGGAAGTACTTGATTACTATGTCACCTACGGTTATACACCCACGACAAAGTCTATGTATACCGGTATCCTTAAAGTGCCACCCGGTCACACGCTGACTCTAAAGCCAGGAAAGGCACCGATTATTTCGAAGTACTGGGATATTCAATTTGAGCCCGACTATTCGATTTCAGAACAGGAGTGGATAGAGCGAATCGATCACAAACTTCGTGAGTCAGTCAAACTCAGACTCATCAGTGATGTTCCTTTAGGTGCTTTCCTGAGTGGAGGAATTGACTCAGGCAGCGTCGTAGCCTTAATGGCACAATTAATGAATCAACCTGTAAAGACCTTTTCCATCGGGTTTGCGGAGGAAGAGTTTAACGAATTGCCACAGGCCAAGATAGTAGCTGATCGATATCAAACGCAACATCACGAGCAAATCGTAGAACCACAGTCCATTGACATATTACCGATGTTGGTCTCTTCCTACGACGAGCCTTTTGCCGATTCATCGGCGATCCCTACCTATTATGTTTCGAAATTTGCCCGCCAACATGTGACGGTAGCACTTTCGGGCGATGGCGGAGATGAGCTGTTTGGAGGATATGATCACCATAAGAAGCTTTCTCGAGTTCATAATTTTCACAAGATGACGGGGGGACTTTTTATTACCCCAATGCACTTGATTCATCAGCTCATCCCCCTTAGCGTTAAAGGTAGCGGCATATCTTATTATATGTCCCGACCCCGTGAGACTTTTGCAGCTTATTTTGGAAAATGGCAAGAAACCGAAAGGGAAAGTGCCTACCTGCCCCAAATCTTCCAACAGTTGAATGGTAATAAGGGCGAAGCGGTAAAGACAGCGATTTTACGTGCTTCCAATGCAAAAGATTTCCTTTCCAGGATTCAGGAGCTGGATATGCGCACCTGGATGGTTGACGACATTTTAACGAAGGTTGATCGTGCCAGTATGATCAATTCTCTGGAGGTACGCGTACCTATCCTGGATCATGAATTTGCCGAACTCACTTTTCAGATTCCACCCGAATATAAGTTGAGAAATAATATTGGCAAATATATTTTCAAAAAAGCCATGCAGCCACATCTTCCCAATGAAATACTCTGGCAAAAAAAGAAAGGGTTTGGAGTACCATTAAAAAAATGGTTTAAAGACGATCTCAAAGAATACCTGGCAGATAATATAGCTTCGAATAACAGCCCTTTGGCCGCGTATTTTAAACCGGAGTTTGTCCGGAAACTGATCAAGGACCATGATACCGGGATGCGCGACTTAAATCACAAAATTTGGACTCTCGTTTTTTTAAACGAATGGCTCGTTCAGCAAAAGGAGCCTGTAAAAACAGTATGAAAAAGATCCATTGGAGAGGACTACATAAAGTGAGTGTTTGCAAAACGTTTCAACGACCTAGTTTCAGAGAGCCGTGTCAAGTCTGGGTAGACATTTTCCTTCTTCATTACAATGCAGGCACAACTACCTAACCACATGAAGATATTGATGTTGGCTGATAACATGGAAATTGGAGGAACACAAAGGCGACTCATGGAATTGCTGAAAGGTCTGAAACTGAAAACAAGTTACTCTGTTGAGTTGATCGTTTTTTCGACAAAAATTGAATTCGACGAATTGCATGATCTTAAAATTCCAATTCATATACTCTCCAGAAAATGGAAGAAAGACGTTTCTATTTTCCCTAGACTATTTAAATTATGCCGGAGAATAAAACCAGACATCATTCACAATTGGGGTTCGATGGCCGCCATCTATGCCATGCCAGTATGCTGGTTTCAACCGGTTTTATTTATCAATGCCATTATTACCGATGCACCTATCTTTACCAATCCCTTTGATCAGCGATTGATGCGACTAAAACTGACGGCTCCAAGTTCAGATTTGATTCTTGCCAATTGCAAGGCCGGACTCGATGCATATAAAGTGCCTGTCCACAAAGGCAAGCACATCTATAATGGTTTCGATTTTGGCCGTATCTCCCTGTGCAACGACCCCATTAAAACTCGCACCAAATATAATATCCCGGACAAAAAAATCATCGGCATGGTGGGTGTTTTTGCACCTAGAAAAGATTATGACATGTTTTTCCAATTAGCTCAGGAAATCCTCTCGCAAAGGAACGATGTCGTCTTTATCGCGGTAGGTGATGGGCCTCTTCTGGAGGAATATAAATCAAAAATACAGACACAGTTTAGGAAAAATATCATATTCACAGGTGCCATATCCGACGTTGAAGATGTTATTCAATTAATGGATATCGGAATTCTCATCAGTAATTCCAAAATCCATGGCGAAGGAATCTCCAATGCCATACTAGAGTACATGGCTGCAGGGAAGCCGGTAATTGCTAATGACAATGGGGGGAACGCTGAAATTATTATTGATGGAGTAACCGGCTTCATTATTGATGACGACGACAAGCCAGGCTGGATCAAATGCATACACCAATTGCTGGATAATCCCAAAACTGCCAAACTGATGGGTGACAAAGGAAAGAAGCACATCGAGGATAAATTCGATATTGATCGCATGGTCGATTCTTACATAGAGGTATACGAAAATCTCAGTCTAAAAAATAAGACAGGTTGAATAAAATCCCTGGTCCATATATTAATCCTAAAATTAGGAAAATCGGTCTTACACTGACCTCTCTTGCCTCCGGTGGAGCGGAGAAACAATGTCTTCTGCTGGCCAGTATGTTGCAAAACTATTATGAAGTTCTTGTGATTGTAGTCGACGATAAACCAAAGCACAAAATTCATCTTTCATTTATTTCAGATCATAAACTGAAAGTTATTTTTTTAAAAGGAATGATCCCTAAAAAAATAACACAACTCAGACGCCTTGTCAAAAGGGAAGGCATTGATTTGATTTTATCCTATTTACCGAAGGATATCATTCTTACTTCTCTGGCAGTTGGGTCCAAGGTATCCTTTCATGTGGGGGGTATTCGAAATGCACGAATGAATATCTTTAAGAGAAATATCTTAAAGGAAGTCCATAACAGGAAACTAGTAGCTTCGATTTCCAATTGTCATTCGGGCAAAGACTTTTTCTCAAGAAATGGATTTGAGTCGAGTAAGATAACCGTAATCCCGAACGGGATAAAGATTGACACCACTCCCATTCAAAGAGCTGATAATGGTAAAATAACCATTACCTCTCTGGGAAGGCTTGTTGATCAAAAAGATTATTTGACTGCCATAAGAAGTATAGGTCATCTGCTTAAGCTCGTCGCTGAAAAAGATTTGCAGGTGCAATACCGCATTGTGGGAGACGGGCCGGACCGTGTCAAAATCCAACAACAAATTAATCGGCTTGGCCTGTCTCCATATATTACTATCCATACTGAGGTTACGGAGATTCCGGAAATCCTCAAGGGATCTGACATTTACCTCTGTACTTCGCTTTATGAAGGGGTGTCTAACGCAATCATGGAAGCAATGGTACATTCATTGCCTATTGTAGCCACCGATGCAGGTGACAACTCAATACTGGTTAGAAATAATATCAATGGATATGTCCTCAGGCAAAGGGATGAGATTGGCATAGGAAATGCGTTAGAACGATTAATTCATTCATCGACTTTACGCCGTAGGATGGGAGCAGCAAGTTTTGAGCACATTAGCTCAGAATTCAATCT
>JABDLW010000740.1 GCA_013001805.1 Saprospiraceae bacterium
CCTTTACCGCGGTTACCTGGTCTAAACCATCGATCGTTTGCATACCTTGAGATTGTCCTTCAAAATATGATGCAACGAAATTCAAATTATCCGTTGACTCATTGATGCTAAAAACAGTCAATGCATCACTTCCACTAAAATTGACATTACTTCCAGAGGCGGTATATACATGTTTTCCATCCGGGCTCACGGACACAGATATTGGTCGGTCGAGACCAGTCACCCCGGCAAGACCGTTTTTCTTCATATCTTCAAAAGTGAGCGAGCCGGTGACCGGATCCCGGGTAAATAGCACTATCGCATCGTCAGTCCGACCCACTGCTAGAAGCCTGGTCCCGCTGGTATTAAATGCCAGAGATTGCAAACCGGCTAGCCCATCAACACCACCAACTCCATCCTTTATTGAACTTAAATAGGTTAGTTGACCCGACATGCTATTTCGCGAAAAAATACCAAGAGTGTGATCGCCGGAACCAGCAGAATAAACGTGCTTACCATCCGGGCTTACCTTCACATCCCGGCAAGAGAATAATCCATCAGCTATGCCCGAATCCTGATTGTCAAAAAGGACCTGAACAAAAGTCAATTCTCCTGTCGTTTGATTTCGTACAAAGACGGCAATGGCATTATCATCCTCCCCGCCAGAGGCAACGTTTGCCACGCCGCCGCAAGTATAGACATGCTTTCCATCAGCACTGATATCGGCGGTCCAAATAAAATTTATTCCATCGATCGTGGTCATGCCCTGTGCCTGATTGTCAGAATAGTACTCTTTGAAAAATAGACGATCGGTATTTTGGGCAAATAGCTGTTGGTAGCAAATAATGAGGACTGCTAAAGAAAACTTCAGACGGTGCATTTCAGTAATTTGAGTAAAGAAACAGGAGGGGTTAAATTTTCCACTATAAAAACGACTACACCCGTGTAATTTAGTTCATTTTCAGATATTGTGAAAGGAATCTCAACAGTGTTTAAGATTACATCGTACTGAATCACCATGGCCTAAAGACCGAGTCAGCCAATCTCCAAAACTGCGAATAATACGAAGGTCCCTGAACCTGCCGAACAAATAAGAATCAAAGTATGTTTGAGCCTAAGTAACACCCTCATGCTCCGTAGCATCAAATAATCGTATTATTGGAGCAAAAATAAGTTATCAATTTTCGGTGCTAATCAGTCAAATATTAAGGGATAGCTATGAAATGGCAAGGAAGAAGGCAAAGTGACAATGTACGTGATGTTCGCGGTCAAAGCAGCAGAGGTGGTGGCGGTATGAGCTCGGGCATGATCATGAATTTGGTTTTTCTGTTTTTTCGAGGAGGAATTACCAAAACCAAACTGTTGATTGGAGCGATCATCCTGGGTGCCATTTTCATCATAGGTAACCCCTTGGACTTATTTAGTCCCTCGTCAGGCATTTCTGCGGGTCAGTCGCAGTATCAACCTACCGCGGAAGAGGAGAAGTTGTACGAATTTGTTAAGGTAGTTATGGCCGATAATGAAGACGTGTGGAGAAAAATCTTTAGCGAGCAGGGAGCCACTTATCGCGAACCTACCCTGGTCGTTTTTAATCGAAGCGTACAATCTGCCTGTGGTGGAGCCAGTAGTGCGACCGGACCTTTTTATTGTCCGGCGGACCATTCGGCATATATTGATTTGAGTTTCTACGATCAGCTGAGCAAGAGATTTGGGGCTCCCGGAGATTTTGCTATGGCTTACGTGATCGCGCACGAGATCGGGCACCACATTCAGAACTTGACCGGTACTTCCACGGAGGTCCAGCAAGCCCGGGGAAGAGTAAGTCAAACAGAGTACAACGAACTTTCGGTACGTTTAGAGTTGCAGGCCGACTTTTATGCCGGTGTCTGGGCTCATCACGCTCAAAAAATGAACGACATACTGGAGGAAGGTGATATCGAGGAGGCTCTACGTGCAGCCAGTGCCATCGGAGATGACAATATTCAAAAGCAAACCCAAGGTCATGTGACACCTGAAAGTTTTACCCATGGTACCTCTGAACAGCGGGTTCGTTGGTTTAAAAAGGGATTTACCACCGGAGATATTGGTCAGGGAGATACCTTTAATGCCAGGTCGCTTTAACCCGAGCCTGCTAAAATCGATCATTAATCAATGGCCGGACCACCGCCACGGCATACAGCCAGATTGGCGATGGCTGGACTGCGACTTTGCATGGGTAATTCCGGTACATCACCGGACTGCATTTTATTGACTAAATGCACATCTACATAATAACTGAACCGGGAAAAATCAAGCAACACAGCTCCATTAAACGCGGACTGGGTCTGGAAGCGATCGGACGCGGCAAAATCATCCGAGTCAATCTGCAAAATAATCTCTGACCGTTCAATACCCCCGGTGGGTTCCAGTGGATAGCGTTTTAAAAAGACACGAACCGCACTTTTTTCCTGGTCAATGACCCGATAGCGAGCTCGCAGATTGGCTGCATAGGTAAAGTCATCCGGACCCACTATCCGTAAGAAGATAAACTGTTGATTGAGTGGATAACGGATTTGATAGATTCCAGCAGGACTGCGTTGATCCAGTGTGATCATCGCATCCATATTGAGGGTCTCAGGTACGGGAAAAGGATTCTCCGGTGCAATAACGTTTGGATCCGGCGGAAATCCATAGATGAGATGGTCGCGAGCTGTTTCATCAGCAATTCCCGTAGATGCAGCAGTGGACCAACAGTTTTGGTATTGAAACAGGGCAGGGGGATCTCCGATCGTCCCACAGGAGAGGCGACCGAGAAATACGATGACTAGTAAAGATGCGTGGAAGGGTTGCATGTTTTTTCATTCAAAGTTTAGTTTAACTGGCATGGGTAGCTACAACGACAGTACCTATTTCTAACACAATAGTTTCAGTAAGGTCAAGTAAAGCAAGGTAGTGTAATCGAAACGGGCTAGTGACGGCTGCCCCGTAGTCCTGGCTAGGTAGAGGATTTGATGATGAAGAATTGGTACAAAAGAACAAGTTTTAATGCTATGTTTATCTACGAATCTCATCACCAAATTCGATGGAAATAAATAGGAGAAGAATGCACATTGTACTATTCGAAGAATCACGAAAAGATATCCAGATATCAATATCAGCACAGATCGATACGAATGGGAATTTTACACTAAAAGGAATGGACGCAGGAAATCTCGTCAAACAAATGAAGGGCGATTGGAATTATGAATATAATATTGGCATTAAGAAACGGGATAAAGAAATTTTAATTAAGGAATTGGCTTTGGAAAATCCTGATATAAAGAGCGATGCCGATTTTATGCATTGGTTAAAATTAAAATACAGCCATAACGAAGCGTATTCCGGATTTGCGAAGCTATTGCAGGAAATGAAAATCGGCCATGAAGTTTTTATATGGCCATGAATCTGAATTCATTAAAACCAATACCAGTGGACGGGTGACATCATGATTGAAAAACTAAGAGGGCATATGCGAGCCATTGCGTGTTCTGCTGGAAGCTTCGAATTCTGAAAAGTGTGGAGATGAGCAACTGAATCATTCCCATGCAGCGTTGCAAGGGGACAATCGGCCAGAAGTGTAGCCGGGAATTTATATTCTCGGGCGGATTAAAAAACGGTGCTGCGGTATTCTAGCCATTGTCTGTTCTACTGGAAGCTTACTTTGAATTCTTGAAAAGTCTGGAAATGAGCAACCGAATCCTTCCATGCAGTGCTGCAAAGGGGACAATCGGCCGGAGGTGTAGACGGGAATTTATATTTTCTAGCATATACCGAGAATATTAACACGAATCAGGAAAATTGCCAAAAAAAAGAGGCAGCTATTGCCACCTCTCCATTTTGTCATAAGTAGCCGAATGGTACATCAGAAAATTTTAGCGCCAGATCGCCTTTAACCAATGAAATGCCTACGTACTGTATATTGGCGGACTGAATTTGAAATGTCTGGGAAAGGCCTTTGTCAGCCAGTGTTACCTTGATCTGATTGAGCCCTTCCTCAATGGGTATGTCGAAGGAATCTGCAAGTCCATAACGAATGTCCGATGTTACATCACTGCGCTCATAGACCTTCGTGTCGTTGCAGTGTACGACTACTTTGTCATTAGAAAATCCTTCCTGCAAAGAAATACTAAGCAGTTGGTTTTCAACTTCCACTTGACGACTTTTTTCTCCCTTCATACCATGACAGCTTAAAATTATTTGCAAAAAAATGGTCATGAAAATTACCTTCATACCTTACTGGTCTTTTTGCTACTCTTGCGTCGGCTTGACCGGCTTGATTTCGCATTGGCAGCCGCTTTTTCAAAGGTGTCAGCTTTCTGATCGATGCGTGCCAATGCACTTTTAATTACATTCCGGTCGGCCATCGTATCGTGCAGAGACCTGACTATGTCGGTTGCATCTTTCGGGTCACCATTCTCATACAAAAATGTGCCGTAATCCATCATCTGCTTTTCATAATCAAGATGACCGAAAGTGACAACCGATTCTTTCTGATCGCGCAAAAGTACTTTGGCCATTTCTGTCCTCACTGTCTCCGGATCTGGTTTAGTCTCTTCGATCCAGCCTCCGGCTTCTGCTGCAGACATAGGTACTTCACTCACTTCGATCGGAATTCTTAATTCCTTATAGGCCTTCATCAATGGTTTTGTAAGTGCCAGTCGGGCATGCCGGGCAACACTTTGTTTTTCAAAACGGTCGACTACTTCGCGTAAGGTGTCATTGCCTTTCTGCAGGTATTTACTTCCATCAAAATACATGATTCTGGCCACTTCTGCTGAAAAATAATCCTGAGCCCAATACTCTTGCTCATGTGACACTGGAGGAGCAATTCGAATCTGCAAAGTATTGCTGATATAGTGCAGACCTGACACCTCCAACATCGCTTTAATCTCGTAGTACCCGGGTTCAGACATATCCCATCCATTCAGTCCATTACCAACAGGAACTGATCCATAAATCGCCTGTCCGGGTTGCAGTACTTGCATGGTGGGTTCAAAAAGTTTACGGGCAAATGGTGCCCATCTCTTAATCGTACCATCTTTCTTTTTGATGACCACTGTGAGATCGTGAAAACTATCAAAAGTGTGCTTTGGAATAAGCATAGGCTGCGACGAAGTATTTTTCAATTTAGCCTCTACCCTGACTGGCTCCATGAATTCAAAATGATTGGCATCCCGGTGGACGCGGAGTTCGAGCTGGAGTGTATTGCCTACCTCAATACCCAGATCTTCCAGTCCATGATGATCAAAGAATGCTTTATTACCCGGTTGCACAAACTCATAAGGTGCATGACGTAAGAAAAGGTACTCACTATCAATAAAGCGAAACTCAAAGTCCTCGAAAAATTTCTGTTGACCGCCTTGCACATTAAAAGGATAATTCATGAAGCTACGCGCTTCATTGTCATCCTGGAGAGGAATCCAGGGGCCGTATCCGTTCCATACGAGTTCTTTCTGCCAGCTGTGGGCCAGATTAAAGGCGTGGCCCATTTCATGTACGGTTGTCCAGAACTTCATTCGCTGCCGCCAGGCTGCCGGACTAGGATCGCCTATGGGCGCATTATTGATAAAAGAGTCACAAAAAATAGCTGTGCCCTGGCGCTCATTGGCCCCAATGGTGTCGAACATGACACCTCCCAAACTGGTACCCTGCTCGTGCAGAGAAGCAAAGAAGACCCACATGGCCCATTGGGCATTGTTACTGAACCGGGACCAATAAGTTTGCATCGCGTCATGCATTTCCATATCACTCCACTTGGCATTAGGACCGGCTCCCGTTAGTGGCACCTTGCTCGTGCCGGATTCCGCTACATTGAAACCTGCCCGTTGGTAGACTTTCTTGACAGTCAATTGCTCCACCGGTAAGCTAGCTGGCCGGTTTGGATGAGATCCCGTGTCATAGGTGGTCTGTAGTGATGCATTTGCGGCATAATCATGTTCAAAGTTTACTTCATGAAAGTAGGCGCTTTTCCATTGGTATTGAGCCACTTGGGTTGGCAATCCGGATCCATAGAACGTTACGTAAGCTTTACGTTGGGACGTAAAGAATGATTTTGATACCAATATCTTTACATGGGTTTGGGGTAATAAGTGAGTTGATCCCCTTTTGTACCAAATGTATCCCCGCCAGGTATTTTTGCCATAATACCTCAGTTTGGCAATCCAGTGGCATCGGGCAAAACCTAATTTTAGGACGCCACTCACAGTATTTTGGGGGTATCGACCATCAATATCCAGTCTCAATTCATCGGAAAAGAAGGGAAGAATTCCGATTTCTTCCGGTGAACTTGCCTCATGTCCATTGCTCGCCGGCTGCACTGGAGCCGGGATTTTGTGGGTAAGTTTGGAGCGGGAATACAAACCACTTGCCCGAATGATCCACCAGGTTGGAGGAAAACTGGGAAGAAACGATGTTTCATCGCTAAGATCAC
>JABDLW010000758.1 GCA_013001805.1 Saprospiraceae bacterium
CCCATGATGAAATTTCATCTATAGCCCTATCCAATAGCAATCAGGCAGCTAAGGAATTTAATCTACCCTCCCCCTTGCCAGATGGGTACGATGTATTAAGGGATAGTATGGAATATGCCGGCCGAAAAAGCATCATCGTTAACGAATGGGGCCCCTATAATTTTAAATATCCCCTAATTTGGTTACGTGACATAGTGGATGGCAGGTGTATTTTTGCCATTTTTGGACCCGAGGGTAATTGGAAAATCAAATCTGCCATGGGGCTGGAGAATGGTAGCATGAAGACGGGAACTTTGCCCACAACTCTAACCGCTACCCGGGCCAATTCCGAAAATGAAAATATTAAAATTGAACTTGAATTTATCGGGAGCAGATTTGTAGATCAATTCGGGCAAGTGAATGAGCGGGGAAACCCATACTATTTTTCCTACTCAGAATTAAATTTCTAAAAAACCAATTTCAAAATTAGTACCCTAAAAAAAACTGAGTGAATAATAAATCAATCATAAAAGGAATCAAACTATCGGTGGTCTTTTTTGAAATGCTAATATCACTGTCACTATTCGCACAGATACAGCCACAGAAACAACCAGCCGAAAACGAAATCTGGGTTGGGGCGACTGCCAAAAGCATTACTCCTCCTGTGGCTCTCAGAAATTGGGTAACGGGCAAACCCTACGCTGCTATTCATGATTCGATTTATGTGCGAGCAATAGTGCTTAGAAAACAACAAAAGACCGTGGCAGTGATCAGCTGGGAACTGGTTGATGCCGGTGAATCTGCGACTGCCAGACTTCGGGAAAGAATCCATGAGGAATGCAATATTCCTCAAGCAAATATTCTACTGAACGCCACCCATAATCACTCTGCACCTTGGTCACCTGTTTATGAGAAGGGCCTGCGCGGTGAAGAAGTGGAAACCTGGTGGACTTTACGTTATATGCCATCGCAACTGGATAGTGCGGTTTATAGTGATTGGGCAAAAGCATTAATCGATCAAAGTGTATTGGCAGTTAAAACAGCTCTCAACAAACTCACTACTTGTAGTGTGTGGCTGGGCCGGAGCGATATTTCCGGCTTGGTGCGAAACCGGCGTCCCCGTTCCGCAGACTGGGGAATTATTCAGTCTGGCACACCCGAAGATTTTAACTACAAGCACGATTACTGGGACCCTCAGGTTCTTGGTGATGGAATGAATTTTGGCGAAATAGATCGCAGTTTGGATTTCGTCAGTTTTCGTGATGCGAATAATAATCAAGTCGCTTCCATATTTCACATGTCGGCGCATGCTGTAGCCATTTATCCTTTTCAGGACGGAATTTCGGGGGATTGGCCAGGAGCAACATTGCGTTTGACTGATCCGGATCTCGGTGGAGTAGGCCTGTTTCTGCAGGGTACTGCCGGCGATATTAATCCCGCGCGGCGTGGTCAGGAGGCGGTCAATCATATGGCTATGACATTGGCTCAACAGATGAAATCTGCCTACAAGTATGCGGCGCGTCTGGAAGTCGATTCTCTAATCATAGGCCAATCGTGGGTCGGACTACCCCTTACCGACTACGGACGAAAATCAACCGGTCTTGAGACTATCCCGGCCGAGATGCAAATGCTGGCTATTGGGCCAATGGTTTTGATTTCCTTGCCTGGTGAACCCATGACGGGTATAGGCAGGGAAATAAGAAAGCGATCGCCTTTTCCCCAAACGCTGGTATTGGGATATAGCAATGGCAAGGGAAGTTACTATATTGGGTTACCGGGAGAGAAGCGATTTGGAGGTTATGAGTCTGGTGAAAAAACCAGTATTGGCACTGACGCTGCCGGTCAGATCCTGATTGAGTCAGCAGTACAATTGTTAATTGACAATTATCCGAAAAATCGAAATTAAATTTATGCACCTATTTGATCGACGCAAGTTCCTTATGAAGATAGTCTCAATTTCTCTCTTGATTACTTTATCTTGCAAAAAGACTGAGAAAAATGAGAAGAGCGAAAGTTTCACGCTCAGAGATTGTGAGGATTTAAGTCAGGTGTCTCCGGAAGAAATAAAAAAAAGAGAAAGCCTGGGATACACGAAAGAGTCACCGATGCCTGATAAAAATTGCACCAATTGTAATTTATATTCTCCGCCAAGCGGAGCTAAAATCTGTGGAGGATGCATGCTTTTTAAGGGACCCGTGCTTGCCGAAGCTTATTGCACTTACTGGGCACCTCAAATTTGAGCTTATACATTTGTATCCCAAATATCCATACATTGACATTTAGTAAAAACAGTTACCATTTTGAAATGAAAAGTATAATCGTCAGGAAATACATGGTGCCATTTTATTTGGCACTGGTATGCATAGCAGTGAATGCACAAGATATCTCCTCAGGGGCCCATTGGTTAGGCGGAGTAGCCAAGTCAGAGATTACGCCAAAAGATACCATGTGGATGGCAGGATATGCCAGTAGAACCGGGCCGGCTACGGCTGTACTACATAGTCTGTGGGTAAAAGCCCTGGCTCTTCAAGATACTGCGGGTAAACGGGCTGTGCTGGTGACTATGGACCTGGTGGGAATTCCCAAAGACTTATCCAATCAAATAAAAGACCGACTTCATCTCCTTCTTAATCTTGACCGGTCTCAAATAATTCTTAATACCTCTCATACGCACAGCGGACCAGTCCTGGAAAAAGCGCTTTTTGATATTTATCCGCTCGAGGGTGACCATCCCAAATTAATTCAAGATTATTCCAAGGAACTGGTAGACCAGATAGTAAAACTGGTGGAAAATGCGTTCTCTCAGCTGGAACCAGTGGATATTTCTGCAGCTAATGGGGTATCTCGGATCCAGGTAAATCGCCGGAATAACTTGGAAAAAAAGTTGACCATTCAGTCCGAGTTACAAGGACCCAATGATTTTGCCGTACCCGTTCTTAAGATCAGCCGCACTGACGGCACACTGAAAGCACTGGCCTTTGGCTACGCTTGTCATCCCACTGTTTTGGATACTTCACTTTGGTCGGGTGACTATCCCGGATATGCTCAGATTGAGCTGGAAAAAAACTACCCTGGCATCACAGCGCTGTTCTTTCAGGGTGCGGGTGCTGATCAGAATCCATTGCCCCGGCGCACCATTCCATTAGCAAAACAGTATGGCCGCACCCTGGCTGCCGCTGTTG